>CAZLDF010000492.1:0-4645 GCA_964558095.1 uncultured Isosphaeraceae bacterium
GCGCTGGCAACGCCTCTATGACCACAATTTCCGCACGGTGAGCCTCTTCGGCGAAATTGCACGTGAGCGACTTGGCGAAGACGCCCGCGCCGCGTGGCTTGACCGCTTCGACCGCGCGTGCTTCGAGTGGCTCTTCCGCCCGCGCACGCCCGACCTGCAGTATGAGTGGATCGCCAGGCAGTCGCTCGACGCCAAGGCGATGGACGCCGTCAACGAAACGTATCAGCGCTACCGCAAGCGCCGCGACCAGCTCAATCGCCAGTCGATCGAAATCATGCTGCGCAGCCGACGCGAGCTTAAGACGATCGTCTATTCGATGATGGACCCGGCCGGCGTCGTGCAATCGAAAGCGCGAGGCCTGTACGAAGACCTCCTGCGAATCTCCGGCGAGCGCTCGACGCTCGAGTCCGCGACGTCGGGCACGCTCGAATCGCACCTCACGCAGGAGCAGCGCGACAATATGCGAAACGAACTCCGCCGGTTGCGACGGCGATGACGAAGATGAGAGCTTCGCGTGGAGCAAACCACGGGGAGCTTCGCGTGGAGCAAACCACGGAGACACGGAGACACGGAGGGGGTTTGGTGATTTGGTGATTTGGTGATTGTCTCTTGGAGAGCGATGGTCGGTTCAATCGCCAAATCACGAGATCACGAAATCACCAATGCCACGCGGACCTTCGCCACGGCGGATCTACGACTTCGCCACCCCATGACTCAGGTCCGGCGTGCAGGTTTGTAACCCACTCACCCGCTCACTCACTCACCCACTCATCTCCGTGTCTCGGTGTCTCCGTGGTTGATCGACGTTTCGCGGTACGTGACGCGCCCGCGCGCGGGTCGGTATGATCTCGGCCATGGCAGCACCCGACCCCTGCGTCATCGTCATCTTCGGCGCTTCGGGCGACCTCACGTCGCGCAAGCTGATTCCGGCGTTGTACGAGATGCATGTCGCCGGCGCTCTGCCGCGGCAGTGCTGCGTGCTGGGGATTTCGCGCACGAAGATGTCCGATGACGATTGGCGGAAGGAGCTGACGCCCTGGGCACGCGACAACGCCAAGGGATTCGACGCCGCCAAGTGGGCCGACTTCGCCAAGCGGCTTCACTATTTCCCGGGCGATGCGGCGAAGCCCGATTGCTACGGCGATCTGCAAGCTCGCATCTGCGAGCTTTCCGATCAACACGACAGCCAAGGCAACATTCTCTTCTATCTCTCCGTCGCGCCGAAGCTCTACGAGCCGATCATCGAGCAGATCGGAGGCAGCCAGCTTGTCGCCGAGGGGCGGCGGTGGTGCAGCATCGACCGCAGCCATGCTGCGTGGCAGCGGATCATTGTCGAGAAGCCCTTCGGCACCGACCTGGAAACCGCTGAATCGCTCAACCGCGCGCTCGGCCGCGTCTTCGACGAGAACGCGATCTTCCGCATCGATCACTACCTGGGCAAGGAACTGGTGCAGAACCTGCTGGTGATGCGATTCGCCAACACGATTTTCGAGCCGCTGTGGAATCACCAATACATCGATCACGTGCAGATCACCGCGGCGGAAACGGTGGGCGTGGGCGATCGTGCGGCGTATTACGACACCGCCGGCGCGATTCGCGACATGATCCAGTCGCATTTGCTCCAGGTGATGGCGCTCGTCGCGATGGAGCCGCCGACGACGTTCTCCGATCACTACATCCGCCAGGAGAAGGTGAAAGTGATCGACGCGATCAAGCCGACGCCGATGGACGAGCTGCCGAGCGTGGCGGCGCTGGGCCAATTCGCGGCGGGCGGAAAGGAGTCGGCGTATCACGAGCTCGAAGGCGTCGCGAAGCACTCGACGACGGAGACGTTCGCGGCGATCAAGCTGTATTTCGACAACTGGCGCTGGGCGCATACGCCGTTTTACCTGCGCACGGGCAAGCGCATGGCGGCCAAGCGCACCGAGATCGTCATCCAGTTCAAACAGCCCGCCGCCAACCTGTTCCGCGCCATTGAGGGCGTCGAATTGCGCAACGGAGCGGGCGCCGGCGGCGAGAACGGGGGGGCGCGGCCGGCCAACCGCATCGTCATCGAAATCGCGCCGCGCGAAAGCGTGTCGCTTCGGTTCGAGGGCAAAGTGCCCGGCCCGCGCGTGAAACTCGATTCCGTCACCATGGACTTCGACTACGCCAAGCGCTTTCACGCCGAGCCCGTCGAGGCCTACGGCCCGCTGATTCTCGACGCGATGCGCGGCGACAAGACGCTCTTCAAGCATCGCTACGAAGTCGAAGGCGCCTGGCGATCGATGATGCCGTTCGTCGGCGAGGAATCGAGCGCGATTCGCAAGGCGATTCACGGCAACTACGCGCCGGGAAGCTGGGGGCCGGCGTCCGCGGACGAAATGATGCGGCGCGACGGTCGCGCGTGGCACAATTTCGACGCGTGAGCCCGCCCATCGTGTTCGCCGCCCCGCCGGCGGTGGCGAGTTTGCTTTCACGCGCGCCAGTTCCGCGGGCCGCATGAAGGCGCCTTCATCACGAATTCAGCTTTAGTTCATCGCGTGGGTGTAACGTTCTTGTTGGCAGCCGGCGCCGGGCCGGCCCCCGGAACGATTTCACCGACGCCTCGGCGCCTCGCAGACGTCTGCAAGCAGAGTCGGCTGCGCGAGGCCGAGAGCGTCTCACACGGCAAGGAGAACATCATGAGTACCGCCGCAACCACTCGAGAACGGGAAATGCAGCGCAATCGGGGCATCGATCGCACGCTGGACGGCCGCGACCACGCTTCGCTCACCGACGTGAAACAGGACGTCACGGCGCTGACGCATGACGCCGCCGATTACGCCAAGGGCATTGCTGAAACGGGCGTGGATGCCGTCAAGAGCGGCGCCGAGGCGATTGCGGACACCGGTCGCCGGGCCGCCGAGGCCGCGCGCCGCACGCAGCGGCAGGTCACTGGATATGTCTCGGACCATCCGATGACGTCCGTGCTGATCGCCTTCGGCGTGGGCGCGATCATGGCGCGGCTGCTGATGTGGCGCCGCTGAGCGTGGCTTGGAGCCACCGCTCGCTGAGAGAGCGCGCGTGAAGCGGCCGCGTGAATCGACCGATTCGCGCGCGCCGGCTTCGTGTGCCTTCGCACCGGTCTGATTGATTCGATTTCGATAACACCGCATGTTTAAGTGGATCAAAGATTTTTTCCGCAGCGGCTCCGAATTGCTGGATGCTGAAGTGCGCCTCGCGCAGCACCGCCTCCAGCAGTTCGGACTGCTGTTTGCCGCGTTCTGCGGGCTGGCGATGCTGGGCTCGCTGGCGCTGGCGGCGATCGCGGTCGGCGCGGCCGTGCTGCTGGAGCCCGTTGTCGGCCTGGGCTGGTCCGTGACGATCGTGGCGGTGGTGGTGCTGCTGGGCGCGACGGGCGGCGCGTGGGCGCTGTATGCAGCGACATCGCCGGAAGCGCAAGTTGGCGCTTCGCCCCGCGACGCCGCCGACGCAGCGCTGCGGGAATTCCGCGATTTGCTGGCGGGCACGGAACGCACGTCGCCTCGTGACCGCCGGGCGCAGCCGCCTCGAGCCGACGTCCCGGCATCGAGCGCGCCACAACCGCAACAGGCGGTTGATTCCGCCGCGGCGGTGGTCGCGCGCGCGGCGGACAAGGTTGTCACGACGGCGGTGACACACCCGATCGAAACCGCCAGCGCGATTTTCGCCGTCATGAGCTTGCTGGGATTTCGGCGCGTGTCGCGCATGACGCGCGCGATGATGGGCGCGGTTTCCGTCGGCGCGATGGCGTACCGCACGGTCTCGGCGCTGGCGAACCTCGACGGTTGCGCGGATCATCCAGCCGCGCCGCACATGCCGCGGCATCGGCGGGCGAACCACGTCGGCGAGGAGCCGCCGATCGCGCCAGCGGCGCAGCCGATTCAAGCGGAGCGACCGCGAGAAGCGCCGCCGCCCCCGCAGCGATCACGGCGCTCGGCATCAACGACCGGCAACGGCGCGCACGAGGGGCAATTGCCTGCGGCGCCGATCTACGCGCACGTTCCGGAGCCGATTCCGAAACCGCCGGAGCAGCAGTCGCGGCCGACGCAGCCCTGGCCGTCGGACCCGCTCGCGGTGCCGTCGGCGCCGCTGGAAGTCCCCGATCGCCCGCGCGCCCCGCGCCTGCCGCCGGAATCGCGAATGAAGCACGTGCCGCGGTTCTGATCGTCGGCGATCGCGCTAGATCACCATCACAACAACGACTGCGCCGCCAACCACTAGCAAACCGATCGCGACCAGAATGAGCAGGTCTCGGCGTTCTCGCTGCGGCGTGATGGGTTTCGGGGTACGACCGCCTTCGGCAACGGGCACATAGTTCCCACTGCGAATGAGCGTTGCCGGCCGATGCTGTTCAAGCCACAGGAGAGCAGTGTTCAGATCGGGTCGTAGATCCTTGAAGTCAACCATGATGCTGGAGATATCGAACAGATTCGTGGTTTGCGCCAAGAGGCGGCGATGCCAGGCAAGGCGCTGAATGTATGTCTTCTCATTCCCGACGTGAATGACCAATCGCGAAAACCCGCCGCCGAAGAACCCATCGGTACGGTCAGACGGGCGAATAGCGACGACGTCAGTCCAAGGAATCAAACCAAATCCGATTCGATTCTCATGAATGCCATGCTCGTCCAGCACAAGCGCGGTG
>CAZLDF010000493.1:0-2992 GCA_964558095.1 uncultured Isosphaeraceae bacterium
TTCGTTCCGCGGCGAACCGGCACCCATCGACACACGCAAGACCTGAGAGCATTCATCATGTACGAAATCACGAAAACCGGGCCGTATATGCCGAAGTCGGATAAGGGCAAGCGGCAGTGGATGGCGAACTTCATCACGAACCTCGAGCTCGATCTCGAACGATACGGCATCGAGGAACGCTACTTCGCGTATGTGAAGGACAGGGTGCAGCGGTTCATCAAGGCGTCGGAGGCCGCCGCCGTGCCGCAGAATCGCAATGGCGTGCTCACCGCGGGGAAGAACGAGGCCCGCGCGGAGGCGGTGCAGCTCTGCCGCGAGCTGGCGATGAAGTTCAAGGCGAACCCGGCGTACTCCGACTCGGAGAGGGTCGCGCTGGGGATTCACATTGATGCCGAGCGGCCGAAGCGCAGCAAGGGCAAGCTGCGTGCGCCTTCGATCCGCGTCAGCAGCTCACCCGACGGCGGGCACATCATCAAATTCAGTTGCGGCAAGAAGGACGCTGCATCGTCGTCGTCTTCGCCGCCTCCCACCGATGACCTGAAGGCCGCGGCTGATACGAAGAGCAAGGCGAAGCCCGCGTGGGCGAGTCACCTGCTGCTGTTCGCGTGCGTTGGCGAGAAGGGAGCCAAGGGGGGGGCGTGTGCTCGCGATGCGCGTTTGCTGGGCGCGTACACGAAGCAGCCGATTGGGATCGATTACCCGATGGGTTCGGGGGTTGAAGGCAAGTGCGCGACGTACTGGGCGCGGTGGCTGACGGGCACGGGCGAGATCGGGCCGTGGTCGAAGCCCGCGTCGATGATCATCGCCGCGGCGCGCGGGAGCGCGGCTGTGCCGTTTGCGCATCTGTTTGTCGGCGTAAAGCAGGAGGAGCCGAATGATGAAGGGGCGGATGAGATCGCCGATGCGCGCGAGTTGAAGCTGGCGGCGTGAGAATCGTCGAATGGCGGCAAGTCGGGCCCTGCCGGGTTGCGTTACTCCAACCCCTCCAGCCGCCTCGCCTCTTTGATCGCGCGCAGGTGCATCAACGAATCCCGGTCCTTCGGCCGCTGAATGTGCTCCTTGATGCGAATCAAGTCATCCAGCGCGATGACCTGCACATCGAGATCGCCCAACGTCATCCGCGTCGCGCGTTTGCCGACCTCGTCATAGCCGCCGATCGGTTCGACATAGCCAAACAGATCCAGCCCACCTGTCGCCGTATTGAAGGTGAAGTTTTCTCCGAGCGCGAGCGATTTCGCATCAATCAGGAACGGCAGATCCGACGGTGCGTTTCGCAGGGTCACCCCCAATTCCTTCAACGCATGCGCCAGTCGCTCCAGGTTCTCCTGCGTTCGCCGATAGCAGAAGTCCCAGTCAAATGTCAGCCGCGCGCTTCCATACAGGAATTCCGCCTGGCCGCCCATGATGATGAACTCCACCCCGTGCCTGGCGAAGAGATCGCAAAACTGCTCAAGCCGACTTTTTTCGTGCTCGTTGGCCAAGTTTTCGAAGCCGCTCCGCATCCCGCATGAATCGATCCGCCCGCCTCGCCCGCTGCGTCGGAGTGTACCGCAGATTCTCGCGAATCAGCGAAAGGTCAATCCCATCCGCGTTCTGCTCGGGAAACGGATTCTCCTTTGTGCGCCCTTGTGGATGCACATATCCCTTCGCGTCGTTCGCCTCGTGTGTCATGGCGCCTAATGGTATGCCCGCTCCGCGCCGCGAGTGGCGGGTCGGGCCGCAGGAAGCGCGGCGGTTCACTCGCGATGGCAATGCAATGGGTGCGCACGCCCTTGCACATTCGGCCCTCACCCCTAACCCCTCTCCCCCCCCCAAAGGGGAGAGGGGGACAAGAAGCAGCCGCTCACGGCGTCGGCGAAGTCGCGCCCAATGCCTTGCGCACCGCTTGACCCAGCGCATCACCGACGTGGCGTTCTTCGTCGATCACTTCAGCGCCGGCGAACTGCAATTCGAGCGCGTGCACGTGGTATCGTGCCCGGCTGATGACCGGCACGTGCGGGGCCATGACGCGCATGAGCTGGATCACCAGCCGCGCGCCGGCCGGGTCGGGGATCGTGACGACGATGACCGCGGCCTTCGAAGCGCCGGCGTGTTCGAGCACTTCCGCGTTGCCCGCGTCGCCGATGAGCGCCGACACGCCGTAGTCCTCGACCAGCGACCGCACGCGCGGGTTCATGTCGATGATGAGCACGGTTTCGCGAACGTCCGCGAGCGCCTCGGCGACGACGCGCCCCGCCGGGCCGAAGCCGATGATGATGACGTGGTCGCTCCACTGTTTCGAGCCGCCGGCAGGACGGTCGGGGCGCTGGACCGATTCGGTAAACCGCAGCAGCCGCGTCACGAACCGGCAGATCGGGTTCGCGTAGGTCACGAGGAACGGCGTGATGAACAGCGACGCGATCGTCGTCGAGACCAGCAGCATGAACAGGTCGTCGCTCAGCACGCCGCCCCCTCCCCCTCCCCCCCCTTCATGCGCGACCTGCGCCAGCACGAACGAGAACTCGCCGACCTGCGCCAGGCACAAACCGGTCATCAGCGCCTGCGTGTGAGGCTGGCGCAGCAGTCGCAGCAGCAGCCATATGATGGCGGTCTTGCCGATGAGGATGACGATCACCGCGGCCGCGAGCAGCAGCCAGTGGTCGCGCACCCACGCCAGGTCGCCCAGCATGCCCATCGCGGCGAAGAAGAGCGTGACCAGCAGCGTGCGCAGGCCGGCGATGTCGGCGCGAATCTGCGGCGCGAAGGGAGTCTCCGCCAAAAGCATGCCCGCGACGAACGCGCCGAGCGCCGGCGAGAGGCCGATCTCGTGGGCCGACAGCGCCGAGCCGAGGCCCACGACGATCGCGATGAGGATCGGCAGTTCGCGGTTGCGGCGCATGATGGCCGTGCCCAGGAGCGGCGGCACGACGTAGCGGAACAACAGCCAGAAGACGCCCATCAGCGCGGCGGCGAGCATGATGGCGCGCAGCAGGTCGAAGAGGATGCGCCCTGC
>CAZLDF010000494.1:0-6551 GCA_964558095.1 uncultured Isosphaeraceae bacterium
GGCGACTACGATCTCGACGGTTGGACAGACGTTTATGTGTCCAACGTCTCCGGCGCCAATCGACTGTACCGAAACCTCGGCAATGGAACATTCATCGACGTCGCGCCCGCATCGGGCGTCGATGCGATCGCCGACTTGACGCTGCAATCCGTGCTCTTCGATTACGACCGCGACGGTGATTTGGACCTCTATCTCGGCAATGACCGCGGCGAAGTCGCGTGTGCGACGCACGGCAACCGACTTTTCGAAAACGTTGTCGGCGCCTTCATCGACGTCACCGAACAGTCCGAAACCGAAGCGTGCACCGATTCCATGAGCACCACGATCGGCGACTTCGATTCCAACGGCTGGCCCGACATCTTCGTGACAAGTTCTCCTCCGGGACACGCGCTGCTGCTGAATCGAGGCGACGGCACATTTATTGAGGCTGCGGAAGCCTGGGGCGTTGCGGCGCACGTCTTCGGGTGGGGCGCTTCGTTCCTCGACTTCGACAACGATTCCAACCTGGATCTGTACATCTGCCACGCAACAGGCAGCAACCACCTGTACAGTCACGGCGGCGGATTTTTCTGCCAGGATATCGCGCCGCTGCTCAACGTCGATGACGCCGGGCCGTCGTTCGTCACGACCACCGCCGACATCGACGACGACGGCGACCTGGATGTCCTGCTGCTCAACAACGCCGCGCCCTCCCGGCTCTTCATCAATCACGAAGGCGAGAGCCGAAACTGGGTGAAAATCCGCGTCGTCCCGACTGCCTCTCTGCCTTCCACCATTGGCGCGACCATCCGGGTCACCATCGCAGGACAAACACAGGTGCAGTCCGTCACCGCAGGTTCGAACTTCATGGCGCAGGAAGACTCTGTGCGGCACTTCGGCCTGGGCAGCGCTGTCGTCGTCCATGAAGTCAACACTCGCTGGCCCGGCGGATACGATCGCACGATCCGCAATCTGTCCGCCAATCACACCTGGCATCTCTATCCGCAGGACCGCTTGGGCGATGTTGACGGCGACCGCGACCGCGACTTCATCGACTTTTTACGCCTGCGCGATTGTTTCGATGCGGATCAGCCGCTTCCGCTGACGCCCGGATGCGAAGTGATGGACTACGACGGCGACGGCGATGTGGATGCACCTGACGCTCTCGCGTTTCTTGCTCGGTTCGCAACCGCTCTCATCGACTGCAACCACAACGATGTGCCTGACCTGCTGGACATCCTCGCCGAACCCGCGATCGACAAGGACCAGAACGGCTTCATCGACACATGCGAGCCTTATTGCGCCGCTGATGTGTTTCCCGATGAGGGCGACGGTGCCGTCGATGTGAACGACGTGCTCCGCCTCATCGCGGCCTTCGCCGGCGATGCGTGCCCGCCCTGCGATCTCGTGCCCGCCCTGCCCGGACACATCGTCGGCGACGGCGTGGTGACCGTGGCCGACATCATCGCCTCGATCACCGCGTTCGGGCCCTGCTTCTAAGCGCCGTCGCGCGAATATCGCACCCGTCCCGTTGATCAACCGCTAGAATGATGCGCTGCCGCAAACACAGCGCCGCCGCGGACGCTGCGCAATCGGAGTTCTTCGCCGATGCCTGATCTGAGTCTGACCGTCAACGGCCTGAAACTGCCCAACCCGTTCGTGATCGGCTCGGGGCCGCCCGGCACGAACGCGAACGTCATCGGCAAGGCGTTCGACGAGAACTGGGGAGCGGTGATCTCCAAGACCATCAGCCTCGACGCCGACAAAGTCGTCAACGTCGCGCCACGCTACGCGCGGGTCCGCGCGACGAACTCGAAGGAAGTCTGGGGCTGGGAGAACATCGAGTTGATCTCCGACCGGCCGTTTGAAACATGGATCGACGAATTCAAGCAGGTGAAGGACAAGTATCCCGACCGCGTGCTCATCGCATCGGTGATGGAAGAATGCAATAAGGACCGGTGGGTTGAGATCATCGAACGCTGCGAAGAAACCGGTGTCGATGCGTTCGAACTGAATTTCTCATGCCCGCACGGATTGCCCGAGCGCCGCATGGGATCGGCGATGGGACAGGACCCGGAGCTGCTCGAAGAGGTCTGCGGCTGGGTGAATGGCGCGGCGACCAAACCCGTCTGGGCGAAGATGACACCCAACATCACGCACATCGAAGACCCGGGCCGGGCCGCTTTACGCGCTGGCTGTGAAGGACTCAGCGCGATCAACACAATCCTCTCGGTGATGAGCGTCAATCTCGATACGCTGCGCGCCGAGCCAACGGTCGAGGGATACACCGTGCCCGGCGGATATTCATGCAAGGCGGTGCGGCCCATCGCACTGCGCATGGTCATGGAACTCGCCACGATGATGTTCGGCGGCGGCAACAATGCGCCTGTGCCGGATAACGGCCATCCTTCGCCACGTCGCGGCGAATATCCTGATCGTTCGCTTTCCGCCATCGGCGGGGTCGAGACCGGCGACGACGCGGCGCAGTTCATCCTCCTCGGCGCGCACACCGTCCAGGTTTGCACCGGCGTCATGATCCACGGCTATGGACTCTGCCGCGAACTCTGCGACGGTTTATTGGCATTCATGGACAAGCACAGCTTCAAAACGCTCGACGACTTCCGCGGCGCAAGCTTGCCCTATTTCACCACGCACGCGGAACTGGTGCGACTGCAGGCGCAGGCGAAGGCGCACGCGAAGGCGGCGAAGCATGCGAAACCGGACGGCATGGTGACCAAAGACACCCAGTGGACGGGCGAGAAGTTCGTCGAGCAATCCAGCAAGCTCGTCGCGAATGACTGACGTTCGCGAGGCAGCGAGCGAACAACGCGTTTCGCGAGCGGACTTGCCCCGCTGCGGTTCCGCGCACGCAGCTCAGCACGCTCGAGGATCACCCGACTTTCGCGCCGACGCGCGAGCGGCCCGTCGATTCCTGGGACGTTGTTTGCAGCGACTCTCCGTCTCGCCAAAGCTATATTGTGTTCGTTCCCCGACAATCGGAGCGCATAATGCCCCTGCTCATCACCAATGGCCGGATCATCACCGCGACGGATGACTACCACGCGGACATCTACTGCGAAGGCGAATCGATCACGCGGATCGAGCGGCGTGAGTCGAGCGCTCGCACGGGTGAAACGCCCGTTCCACCTGGAACCCAAACCATCGACGCAACGGGCAAGTACGTCTTCCCCGGCTTCATCGACCCGCACGTGCACGTCTATCTGCCGTTCATGGGCACATACGCCAAGGACACGTGGGACACCGTCAGCGAGGCGGCCCTTTGCGGCGGCACCACCACCCTCATAGAAATGTGCTGCGCTTCCCGCACCGACGACTCGATGGAAGCGTTCGAGCTTTGGAGCAGCAAGGCCGAAGGTCTCGCGTCCTGCGACTATTCCTTTCACATGGGCATCGGACGCTTCGACGACAAGGTCGAGCGCGACCTGCGCGAGATCGTCAAGCGCGGCATCGCGTCGTTCAAGGTCTTCCTCGCCTACAAGGGCGCGTTCGCGGTCACGGATGAAGAGCTCTACAAGACGCTCAAGCTTGCGAAGGAACTCGGCGTCATCGTCACCGCGCACTGCGAAAACGATGAACTCGTCGCGCAGCTTCAAGCGCAACTTCTGAAGGAGGGAAAGATCGGCCCCGAGTGGCACGAGCCTTCGCGGCCGATGCGGGTCGAAGCCGAGGGCATGCATCATTTGACGACATTCGCCGAGCTGACCGGCGCGCACGTGTATCCCGTGCATACGTCTTGCCGGGACGCCGTCGATGTGGCCGTGGCGGCGCGGCGACGCGGCGTCAATCTGTGGATCGAAACCGTGCTTCCCTACCTGACGCTTGATAATACGTTCGCTGAGAAGCCGAACTTCGAAGGCGCCAAGTACGTCATGTCCCCCCCGATACGCGAGAAATCGCAGCAGCAGTTTCTGTGGGATGCCTTGCGCTCACGTACGATCTCGACCGTCGGCACCGATCACTGCCCTTTCGACTTCACGCAAAAGCGCATGGGCGACCCCGCGAAGGGGGGGGATTTCACGAAGATTCCCAACGGCATTGCATCGGTCGAAGACCGCGTCGATCTGCTCTACACCCACGGCGTGTGCGAGGGGCGCATCGATCTCAATACGTTCGTCGATTGCGCTTCAACGCAAGCGGCGCGCATTTTCGGCCTGGATAAGAAGGGACGCATCGCCGTCGGCGCCGACGCCGACCTCGTGGTGTACGACCCCGATCATCGCGGCACGATCAGCGCGAAGACCCACCACATGAACACCGACTACAACGCCTTTGAAGGCTGGCCCGTCAAGGGACGCGCTTCCGTCGTCACCGTCCGTGGCAAAGTCATGGTCCGCGACGGCCAATTCGTCGGCGACAAGGGCCGCGGCCGACTGATTCACCGCGAGCCGTCGCACTTCTGATGCGGGAATTACCACGGAGGCACGGGGGCACGGAGGGGACGATTGAAATTAATGAGTATCTCCGTGGTGTTTCCGTCCTATGTTTGGCCGATCGCGATGTCGAGCACCTCGAGCATGAAGGCGATGTCCTGCTCGTTGATGCACATCGGGGGCTTGATGCGCAGGACGTTTCCGAAGTAACCCCCCTTGCCGATGAGCAGGCCAAACTCGCGACATTTCTCCAGTACGTTCAGCGTCTGCTGCTTCGCGGGCTCTTTCGTTGTACGATCAGTGACGAGTTCGACGCCGACCATAAGACCCTTGCCGCGCACGTCGCCGATGAGTGCGTGCTTCTTCTGAAGCGATCGCAAACCCGAAAGCAACCGGGCGCCCATGTTCTTCGCGTTGTCCTGCACGCCTTCCTCGATGAGCACTTCGAGCGTGGCGAGGCCTTGTGCGCATGAAACGGGGTTGCCGCCGAAGGTGTTGAAGTGAATGCGCTCGGCGAGGACTTTCGCGATTTCGGGGCGCGTGACGACTGCGGCGAGGGGGCAGCCGTTGCCGATGCCCTTGGCCATGGTGACGATGTCGGGCGTTACGCCGTGGTTCTCGAATCCCCAGAAGTGTTCGCCCGTGCGGCCGAAGCCGGTCTGCACTTCGTCCGCAATGCAGATCCCCCCCGCATCGCGCACATACTTGTACACATCGCGCAGATATCCCGGCGGCATCTCGACCACCCCCCCCACTCCCTGCCAGGGCTCGCAGATGAAGCCTGCGACCTTGCCGGGCGTGGCGTGCTGAATGACGCTCTGTACGTCCCTGGCATACTCGCGGCCCGCATCCGGGTCGTCATACCCGAACGGCCCGTGATAGCGATCGGGAAGCACAGCGTGGTGTACGCCGAAGCTATGAGGGACGTTGAACTTCCACGTGCTGTGCGCGGTGAGTCCCATGGGGGCCAGCGATCCGCCGTGATAGGCGTTACGCAGCGCGATCATGTCAAAGTTGCCCGTAAAAGCGCGCGCCATCAGGAGTGCGGTGTCGTTGGCTTCGCTTCCGCTATTGACGAAATAGACGACGCTCAGGCCGCTGTCCTTGGCGAAGGTGCTTGCGAGCTTCTCGCCGAACTCTGCGATGTTCGGATGCAGGTAGATCGTCGTGGCGTGCTGCAGCCGCTCGTTCTGCTGGTGCACTGCCGCCATGACCTTGGGGTGGCAGTGACCGACGCTGACAGTGACGATGCCGCCGATGCCGTCGAGATATCGCCGCCCGGTCTCGTCGAAGAGGTATTGCATGCGCCCATCGACGAGCATAATGGGCTCGCGATACATGTGGAAAAGCGCCGGCGTGAGGTGCTTCTTGCGAAGCGCCAACACCTGCGCGCGCGATGGCCCGGTGTACGCGGGCGGCGTGTAGTCGAACGGCGGAAGCTGCGGGGTGCGGGGCTTTGCGACCGTCTGCGTCATGTCGTCGTCTCCTCCTGCGGCGCGGGTTTGGCACGGCCGACCATGAGCACATAGTACAGCGCGATCGCGAGGAAGAGGCCGACGAACCACGCATAGCCGTAAAGCTGATCGAAGAACGCTGGAAAAACCTGCTTTCTCGTCGCAGCGTTGATGAAACCGGGCAGGTTCGGCAAGACCGCAATTGCGAAAACCAGCATGGCCCGCCAGTTCACCCCCGCGTATTCACCCGCCGCTTCATACAGCGCATTCGCGTTCAAGCGCGTCCGCCGGAGCAGGAAGTAGTCGCAAATCATGATTCCCGCAATCGGCGCCAGCAGCAGGCTGTAGCCGACGAGCCACACATAAATGTAGTTCTCAAGCGTCGCAAGCAGCTTCCACGGCATGATGAGAACGCCGATGAGGCAGGTCGCGATCGCTCCCGCGCGAAAGCTGATTCGCCGCGGCGCGAGGTTTGAGAACCCGTTGGCGGGACTCACCACATTCGCAGCGAGGTTCGTGGAAAGCGTGGCGACCACCAGGCCGAGCAACGAAACGATGATGATGGCGGTCGAATCGAAGCGTGCGACGAGTTTCACCGGATCGCCGATCGCGTCGCCGAAGATCACCACCGTGGCGCTCGTGACGATGACGCCGATGAAACAGAAGAGCGTCATCGTTGCCGGCAGACCCAGCAATTGGCCCAGCGCCTGATCGCGCTGCGATCGGC
>CAZLDF010000495.1:0-7926 GCA_964558095.1 uncultured Isosphaeraceae bacterium
CCCATCGCTCTCGTGCGAAGCTCCGCAGGCGGTTCGAGCGCGAAGCCGATGAGCAATTGTCCCGGCCGGCGACGTGACGCCAGTTCGGCCAGCAGATCGGGCGTTGCTTCAAGGTGCAGCGTCAGGCCAGCCGCATCGCGGCGGAGTTTGGCGCCTGCGAGGGATTCCCCCGCCGCCGGCTGCACGGGGCGAAAGTCCGCCACGGCTGCCGCCATCAGCAGCACATCGTGTCCCGGCCACAAATCCGCGAGAAGCCGTCGCAGGTCCTCCGTGACGCTGAATCGGTGAACAGCGACTTTGTCATGCCTTGGCGGCTCGATCGTCCCCGGTCCCAACAGCAGCGTCGCGCGATGCCCAGCCTCGGCCGCCGCCGTCGCCAGGGCCACTCCCATTCGGCCGGACGACCGGTTGCCAATGAAGCGCACGGCATCGATGGGCTCGTGCGTCGGCCCGGCGGTGATGAGCAACCGGAGTGTCTCGTGCGACGCCTTCAACTTCGGAACTGTACACGCAGAACGCGGTGCGAGAACGGGCTGGATAACGCCTCAAGTCGGTGGTAGGACGGGTCGATAACCCCTGAGTCGGCGCTTGGGGCTCGCGCCGCTGATGTTTCAGCATTCGGTCGCACGGTCGTCCGGAGTCAACCTCGCCAGCGCGCCGCCAACATGACCGCACCCGACAACAACATGGGCAACGGCACCGTCAGCACGGTGCGCGTCAAATGCCCAAACCTCAGTTGCCAGCGCATCCTCGCGGTGCCTGTCAGCACCCGCGGCAAGCTGGTGCGCTGCAGGCAATGCGCCACAATCGTCCGCATTCCCGAGCGGCGAGCGGCAACTGACGCGCCCGCGGCCGACAACAAGGCCGCGTGATTCCATCGGTCAACTTCGGGTGGTCTTCGCGTCCGGCGTTCCCTCGACGATTTGCCGGGCGGCGGGCGAAGTCTGAATCTCCACGCTGAACGCACTGGCGGCTTCGCGCTCCATCCGCACTTCGAGCGTGACGCCAGCGATGGTGATGCGGTCGCCATGCCGGATGACCGCCGTTTCGACGACGGCGACGTCGTTGAGCAATGTTTGGTGATCGCCGGCGAGGTGGTGCAATTGAAGCCCATCGTCGCTGCTGAGCAACTCGCAATGGCGCCGCGCGACGTTGGGCAAGGCGATCCGAAGGCAGGTCTGGGGGTCGCACCCGATGACGGTTCGGCCCCGGCGAAGCTGGAAGCGTCGCTCGCCGCCGGTTCGGGTTTGCATCACCAGCCAGAACATGGTGCGTTGCGATGCAGTGCGAGAAGCCGGGCCCAGGTACCTATGATCAGCGCGGTTAGACCTCCATTCAGCGAACCGACTGCCGGGGACCACATCCGTGGTCCGCTCGAACAGTCCTTGGACGACCATCGCAGCCTTGCTCACCCAGATTACCACATCCACCGGCCGACCGGAAGCCGAATCCACATTCGTCACGACAATTCGCGGCATACCGATTCCCGTGACGGCGGCCGTGCAGTCTCTGTACATCCATGTGCCCTTCTGCTTCCACAAGTGCCATTACTGCGATTTTTACAGTCTTGTGGACAAACGGGACAGGCAGCCGGACTTCACGAATCGCCTGATTGACGAGATCGCAGCGGCCCGCCACTACCTAACCCAGCCGCTGCGGACCATTTTCGTGGGCGGCGGCACGCCGACACTGCTCGCGGCTAAGGCGTGGGATGCGATCCTGCGGGCGATGAGCCAGGCGTACGAGTACGACAGCGCGATCGAGTTCACCATCGAAGCGAATCCCGAGACGCTCACCTTGCAACTTGCCCAGGCGCTGCGCCGCGGCGGCGTCAACCGCCTCAGCATCGGCTGCCAAAGCTTCAACCCGCTGCACCTCAAGACACTCGAGCGATGGCACGAGCCCGCGAGCGTCGTGCGGTCGGTCGCGATCGCGCGCGAAGCGGGATTCCAGTCGCTGAATCTCGATCTGATCTTCGCCATTCCCGGTCAGTCGCTGGATGAATGGCGAGACGACCTGCGGCAAGCAATCGAACTCGAGCCCGATCACCTCTCCGGTTACGGCCTGACGTTTGAACCCAACACGCCTTTGACCGCTCGCATGCGCGCCGGCCAGATCCAGCCCGCTCCGCAGGAGCTGCAGGCCCAGATGTATGAAACGACCGTGGCGACCTTGGCAGACGCGGGCTTTGAGCAATACGAAATCAGCAACTTCGCCCGGCCGGGGCACGAATGCCGGCACAATCTTGCGTACTGGAGAAACGAAAACTGGTGGGCGATCGGCCCCGGAGCGGCCGGGCACGTCGAGGGTGTGCGATGGAAGAATGTGCCGAATCTCGATCGGTATCTCCAGCAGTCGCCCTGGCCGCCGATCACCGATGTTGAAATGCTGGACGACGACGGCCGGATTGGCGAAACGTTCATGCTGGGTCTGCGGTTATGCCGCGGCCTGGAGCTGGACAGGCTGGTGACGCTGCTTTCGCAGGGCCGGCGGGGCAAACAGCGCGCCGCCGCCATCGAACGTCATGTCGCCGGCGGACTCCTGCAGCGCGCGGGGGGCTGCCTGCGGCTGACCGAACGGGGGCGGTTGTTGGCCGACTCGGTCCTGGTTGACTTGCTCTGAGAGCCGCAGCGGGTTATCGGCCACGGAGAACCGAACGGTTGCGGTCGCAGTATGGGTTCGGGCAGAGCCTCGGCCGGTTTGACCGATGATTCGCTGTGCAATAATCCGTCTCGATGGCGGCGAGGTTTGGGACCGCCGCCGCTGCACGGGGACCGATGTACGGGAGATTTCTTGGATTCCGAAATCTTCAAGCTGCTCGCGGAGATCGAACTGGAGCACTGGTGGTTCGTCGCGCGGCGGCGGATTGTCCGGGCCGTCTTGGCCGCGGTCCTGCCGCCCGGCGCGTTGGTGGTGGATGTCGGCTGCGGGACGGGCGCGAACATTGCCTCGCTCGCTGATCGGTATGAGGTCGCGGGAATCGACACCACGCAGCAGGCGATCGACCTGGCGCGACAGCGTTTCGACGGCGTGCGGTATATCTGCGGCTCTGCTCCGCGGGATCTTGGCGACCTGCGGGAACGAGTCGATGCCGTCATGCTGATGGACGTGCTCGAACACGTGCCGGACGACGCGGCCGTGCTGCGACCCATCGTCGATTCGCTGCGGCCGGGGGCGCTGCTGCTGATCACCGTGCCGGCGAACGTGAAGCTGTGGAGCCCGCACGACGAGGCGTTCAGTCACTTTCGCCGATATGACGCACAGACGTTTCGCGACGTCTGGAAGTCGATGCCCGTTCGCGAAGTGATGGTCAGCCACTTCTGTGCGCGGCTGTATCCGCTGGTGCGGTTGATCCGATGGTATGTGAGCCGAACCGGGACCGGTTGGGGCCGCGCCGGCAGCGACCTTTCCGTGCCCGCGCGGCCGGTGAACCGCGTGCTGCAGCGCGTCTTTGAGGGAGAATCCCGGCGGCTTGTCGATCTCGTTCGCGGCCGGCGAAGCCGGGGATTCGCACGCGGCGTGAGTCTGATCGCCGTCCTGGAGCGCACGGCCGATCGAGAATCGAACAACGCACAGCGGAGCGCAACGTCGAACAATGCATGACACCGTGGTCGTCATCCCGTGCTACAACGAAGCGCGGCGGCTCGATGTCGATGCGTTCACGCAGTATGCATCGAGCTCCGAGCACGTTCGACTGCTCTTCATCAACGACGGCAGCACGGACAGCACCGTCGAAGTCCTCGAACGAATGCGGGCCGCCTGCCCCGATTCGATCGAAGACCGCTCGCTGGAGCGCAACAGCGGCAAGGCGGAGGCGGTCCGCCAGGGATTGCTCATCGCTGCCGAGCGAAACCCAGCCTATGTCGCCTTCTGGGACGCCGATTTGTCCACGGGCCTCGATGAAATCGAGACCTTCCGGCGGATTCTGATGGAGCGGCCGGATCTGCACATGGTCTTCGGTTCGCGAGTGAACCTGCTCGGCCGCAAGGTCCGCCGCAAGCTGATTCGGCACTATCTGGGGCGCGGCTTCGCGACGCTGGCGGCATGGGCGCTGCGTCTGCCGATCTACGACACGCAATGCGGCGCGAAGATGTTCCGCTGCACCGACGAAATGCGCCGGCGCCTCGCCGAGCCGTTCATCTCGCGCTGGATCTTTGATGTCGAGCTGCTCGCCCGATTCGTCGTCGGTCGCCGCGACACCGACCTGCCCCCGGCGGAGGAGATCATCTACGAGCAGCCGCTGCGGGCATGGTATGACGTGGAAGGATCGAACCTGAAGCTGCGGAACTTCTTCACCGTCGCCCGTGATTTTTCGCTCATCTATGCAAAGTACCTCAGACGGTGAGCGCGCTGATTCTCCATGCCGTCATCAACCCGATCCGCGGCCTGCTGCGGGCGATGCAGTCGCCGAAACCGCGCGTTTCGCCCTTGCGAAAGCTGATCACCGGCGTTGTGCTCGTCCCGCTGTTCGGACTCCTCGTCGTGGTGCTGCGCGTGCGGCTGCTGCTTCGCGGACCCATCGAGATTGAAGGACGCCTGACGAACGGCCTGCGATTGCAGTGTCACCTGCCCGACCTCATCCAGATGTACATCTACATGTTCGGCGTGTGGGAGCCGGATCAGACTGCGTACGTCGAAGACACGCTCAAGGAGGGCGACACATTCATCGATGTCGGCGCCAACGTCGGTTATTACTCGATCGTCGCTTCACGCCCGGTGGGGAGTAGCGGGCGCGTTGTCGCGATCGAGGCCTCGCCGGCGATTTCCCGAGCGCTCTCCGACACGCTCGATCGCAATGGCAGCCCGCCGAACGTGCGAATCGTCCAGGCGGCGGTTTCGGACCGCCGCGGCACGCTGCAGTTGTACGCCGGGCCGCAGCAGAATCTCGGCTTGACCACGCCCGTCAAGGGTCGCGGCTTGACGCCCGGCGAAGAGGTCCCCGCCTATCCGCTCGGCGAACTTCTCCAACCGGATGAACTGGCGCGCGCTCGGCTGATCAAGATCGACGTGGAAGGCGGCGAGCCGCAGGTGCTTCACGGCATGCTGGGCGTTGTATCGCAGTTGGCTCGCGATGTGGAGATCCTGGTCGAACTCTCGCCCATGTGGTGGGATGTCGCTTCGTTGACGGCGGACGCCGTGCTTGAACCGTGGGTCCAGGCTGGATTCAACGTGTATGAGATTCCAAACAATTACTGGCCGTGGCGGTATCTTTGGCCGCGCGACGTGCGGCGGCCGGTTCGGGTCCGCCGGGCGTTGACTCGACGCGTCAAGCGATATGACATTGTCCTCTCACGCCGCGATCTCGAGGTGCTCTGAGTGGTCAACAAAGCGTCAAATCAGCCGGTTGAGCCCGTTCCGCGGCTGATTGTGGGCATGTCGCGCGCTGCGACCACCTGGCTGTGCAAGTGTCTGAACGAACATACGCAGGCATGCGCGTTCGGCGAGTCGCTCTTCTGGGGCCGGCGGTTTGTCGAGCCCGCCGCGGGGGGTCGCTATGACGCCCAGCAGGTCGAAGCGCTGCGCCGGCGGCTGCGCGACGGCGGAAGCGTGTACCCGTTCGTGGGCAGCGGTCCCGGAACACTCAAACGCATCACGTTGGAAAACTTCCCTTCGACGGTCGATTCGGCCTTCCGCGAATTGCCTGCGAAACCGACGCCCGGCGAGGTCTTCGTGAAGTTCACACGGATGGTGGCTTGCGCCGAGGGCAAGCAGTGCGCGGTCGAGAAGACGCCGCATCACGTCAACTGGATGGACCGAATCCTGCGTGAGCTGCCCGACGCGAGATTCGTCGTCATGGTGCGCGAGCCCTACGGCTTCATGCTTTCGTCCAAGCATTTCGGCGACGAGAAGAACCCCGCGATGCGCCGGCGATTCCGCAGGCGATATCATCCGCTGGGCAACGCGCTGGTGTGGCGCGGGTACATGCGGGCGGCGCTCGCTGCGAGCGACCGCTGGCCGCGGCAAACGCTGCTGATGCGATACGACGAGATCGAGCGCGACCCCGCTGCGGTGCTGGCGCGCGTTCAGGAGTTTTTCGGCTTGCGCATCGAGGATCTCGCCGCACGCGTGCCCCGCGACAACACCAGCTTCATCGAACGATCGCGACCGGAGCTGCGCGGCGACGACATGTTCTGGATGAATCTCGTCGCAGGTCGTGTCATGAAGCGATCCGGGTTTCAGACCAGACGGTTTCGGCTTGATCCGATCCGCGTGTCGTGGTCGATGGCGCGCCTGCCGTGGTGGGCCCTGAGCAATGCGATCAGTTTCCGGCGGATGCTCAGCGGGTCGTCGATGTCGTACTTCTGGCGGTGGCTGCGCCCTTCGAGCGGTGCGAGCGGGTCCGCCACGGAGGCGGCGCGCTGATGACATTTCGAATTCGAGAAAACGCGCGCTGTTTGGGGATTGGGTTCCTCGTGATCCTGCTTGCCGGCCTCGGTGCGCGATGGGGCACCAACGTGCTCGCGAAAGACACGGTGCGCGACGAGCACCTCATGCGGGTTCCCATCGATGACATCCTGCACCGCGGCTGGTCGATCGAGACCGCGATCGACTATCAGGAAGTCAAGGGGCCGACGTTCTATTGGAGCTATGCGCTGGCGTGCCAGTTGATCGGCGATTCCATTAATCACATGCGCCTCGTGTCGGTGCTGTTCTTCATCGGCAGCGGAGTTGCGGTGCTGCTGATCGCATCGTGGTGCGGCATGAGCGGTTGGCGACTTCCCGCCGTCGCGGCGCTGTATGTGCTTCTGCCGTACAACCTGCCGCAAGGCCAACTTCTGATGAGCGAGCCGTCGTTCCTGTTCTTTGCGGGCTTGACGATGCTGGCGTTCGTGTGGGGATTCGGCGCGACACCTGGGGAGGAAAAGCGCCTGTGGGGGCCGGTGCTTTTCGCGATCGCACTCTCGGTGCTGCTGCATCATCGTCCGCATGCGATCGCCTTTGCCGGCGCGGCGGCGCTGGTGTCGCTGGGGCGCGACGGCGTGCGCTGCTGGCCGTGGTGGCTGGCGTGCTTCGCCGCCGGCGTCAGCCGCCTGCCCTTGTGGGCGCGCTGGGGAGGACTCGTCACCAGCGACTACCAGGGCGTCTTTGGCCTGGGAGTCTGCTCGGACTGCATGACGTACCTGCTGATGGCGCTGCTTCCGGTCACGTTCGTCTTCTTGTGGCCCGCGCTGTCGCAGCGCGAGCTCCGACGGACGTGGTGGTGGACGGCCGGGGGCGCGATCGCCGGGTTGGCTCTGGGAATCATCGCGCTGCCCGATTTGGAAGCACGACTGGAGTTCACCATCCAGAGCACCGGCGAGGTCGTCGATTGCGCTGCGTTCGCGGGAATCCTCGCCACCGCCGTGAAGTCCGTCGGCGCTGAGGGCGTGCTTCGCTCGCTGCTCATCGCGCTGCTCAGCGGCGTCGGTGGAGCGGCAGTGGGGGCATTCGCCCAGGTCATAGCGCATGAGCGTGGTTCGCCCACGCAATCGACGGTGATTCGATTTGCCTTCTGGACGCTCGCGACGGGTTTGCCGCTCTACGTCATCACGCGCGGCCCGATCTACGACCGGTATCTGCTCGTGTGGCTGCCGCTCATGCCCATCGTGTGGATCGCGACGCTTCCGCGATGGCTCGTGTTGGTGCAATCGACGGTTCTGCTGGCGATCGCGCTCTTTTTCGTGCAACAGTACCTGATGTGAACGCACGTGATGAGGGCAGAAGACCTGGCGACGGGCGAGACGCCCGTGCCACTGTTCCTGCCGATCAATCGGGCACGATGAGCTTGGACGCGGCCGCCTTGGAAGCCACTTCGCCTGCCGCCTTCGCTTCCGTCGCTTGTTGACGCTGGGCCGCGTGGGTGAGCAGGTGCGTGATTTCCACGAATCGCTCGCGAAGTTCCGCCAGCAGTTGCTTGAGTTCCTCCGCCTCATCCTTCGCCAGGTT
>CAZLDF010000496.1:0-14351 GCA_964558095.1 uncultured Isosphaeraceae bacterium
ATGTCATCGGCGTCGGGGGCGACCACAGCGTCACGCCGCCGCTGATTCGGGCGGCGTTGGCGGCTCGCACGGGCAAGGGCGAAGACCTGACTGTCATCCACATCGACGCGCACGCCGACCTGCGCGACAGCTACGACGGCACGAAGAACTCCCACGCGTCGGCCATGGCGCGAGCGCTGGACCTGGGTTCGCGCGTCCTCAGCATCGGCATTCGCTCCGCCGAGCGCGAAGAGGTCGAAGGCGGCCTCGCCACCGGCCGCGTGCAGATTCACTGGGCGCATCGACTCGAAATGCCGGGCAAGCTCGAGGAGGTCATCGAGCAATTGCGCGATCTGCCCGGCGTGGTGTATTTGACGATCGACATCGACGCCTTCGAGCCGTCGCTCTGTCCCGCGACGGGTACGCCGGAACCCGGCGGCCTCTCGTGGTGGACGATGCGCCGGCTCGTCGCCGCTCTCTTGACGGAGAATCCCCACGCGAACGTGCTCGGCATGGACCTCGTCGAAACTGCGCCGATGGCCGGCACGACCGTCAACGAGTTCACCGCGGCGAAGCTGCTGGCGGCGATGATCGCGGCCGTTCACCTGCGCGGCGCGTAAGCGGTTGCACGCACTCAGCGCCGCGACAATTCTAGAGTCGCGAGACTATCAGAGCCGCGAGCGGTAGCGAGCGGAGTGCGACTCGGCAGCGCTCGACAACGGTCCGCTCGTTTCCACTCGCGGCCCGGAGGAAGCTCCGCTCGCCTCCGCTCGCGACTCGGAAGCCTCGC
Source organism: uncultured Isosphaeraceae bacterium (assembly GCA_964558095.1). GTDB lineage: Bacteria > Planctomycetota > Phycisphaerae > Phycisphaerales > SM1A02 > CAZLDF01. The sequence continues at coordinate 770 of CAZLDF010000496.1, forward strand.
TCGTTTCCACTCGCGGCTCTGATGGATACCGCGCCATCGGCTCACCTTGTTCTTCAAGCACGTAGTGAATCTTCTCGGCGACCTGTTCTTCAGACCAGAGGTATCGCGTGCTGCCATGGCGGGCCCAGACCTCCCGATCTTCATTGATCAATCCCGCTGCGCGCAGTCCTCTTGTCGCGCGGGCTTTGAAGATGCGCATGCATTCCTCGATGGGGGCTTCAACGGCAGTCACCACAACGTGCACGTGCGTCGTGCGGACGTGTATCGCCCACGCACGCCATTTCCGATATTCGCAGGCGTCGCGGATGTCGTTGATGACGACTTCGCGCTGCGCCGTGTCGAGGCGCATGGGCGGCTGTGTCATGCGCTTTGCGGATGCGCGCTCACGTTGCGAGTTCGCGTCGAGAAATGGCTCACCATACACATTGTGTTCCTGATCCACGGATCCCCCGCGCCGGCCGTGCAGCCACGTTCCATATGTGTGGAATGTGATGAAGTATGCCAGCGGATCGGACATGGGCGGATTCTAACTTCTCCGACGTCGCGGCAAAGTTCAAAGCGGCGCGCGGCAACGGGCGGTTGCCCGTCCCACGCCCCCGAGCCACCCTCCGCTCGCTGCCGCTCGCGGCTCTGAAGGAACCCGCTTGCTGCGGCTCGCGGCTCTGAAGGAACCCGCTCGCTGCGGCTCGCGGCTCTGCAAGGACCGCTCGTTTCCACTTGCGGCTCTGAGGCGGCCTCTGCCAACGTCTGGCGAATTGCACTACGATTACTGCATGATCACCGTCGGCATGAACTACAACGTCATCCCCGGGAAGGACGAGGAATTCACCGCCGTCTTCGCCAAAGTCCTTCAGATCATGGCGGACATGCCAGGCCACGGCGAAACACACCTCTATCGCGACGTCTTCAGCGAGCACGATTATCTCATCGTGTCGCAATGGAACGACGAGAACGCGTTCAACGCGTTCATCGCTTCCGATCGATTTCGCAATGTCGCCAACTGGGGCAAGGCCAACATCCTTCGCGGTCGGCCGACGCACCAGGTCTATGGCGGCAGCGCGGCGGCAGTGAAGCGCTGATCGAGGCGCGAGCGCGTCCGGGAATATCGCGGCCAGCGCGCCGATTGGGCGGGACGACTCCGGGCCGAGGCATGGCGCTGCCGCGATCGCCCGCCACGCGCATTCCGACTTTTCCAATCGTGAAGCATGAACCGAGGCGGAGTGAGCGCCCGCGGGCCGAAGGCGCTGATTCTGCCGAAGATTCGGACGATGAGGCGATGGTGCCGGGGAAGACGGCTTGAGGATTCCTGCCAGGTTTGCTGGGAGACTGAGTCGTGTTGTTGAACGAAGGCGCGCGTCCGGGGACGCCGTCAGAAAATCTTCGCGCGCGATTGGGTGCTCGAGTGAGCGCCGCAGCGGTCGCTCGGCGAACGTGGCTGCTTGCGGCGGCGACGGCGCTGTGGGCCGCGGCCGCGACGGCCTCGCTGGCCTGGCTGACGGTGTACAGCCAGTCGAGCGCAGCGCCCTGGAAGCCCGCCGACGCGATGACGGCCGGAATACCGCTGGCTGATGACCGCTACACGCTCGTCATGGTCGTGCATCCGCGCTGTCCCTGCACCCGCGCTTCGCTTTGGGAACTCGAACGACTCATGGCGCGTTGCGGCGACGAGTTGTCGTGCCGGTTGCTCTTCTACCAACCCGCCGGCGACAAGGCAGGCGCGCCGGACAAGTGGAACGTGACCGACCTGGGCCGACTGGCGCAACGAATCCCGCGGACGACGCTCGATGTCGATGTGGATGGCGCGATCGCCGCGCGTCTCGGCGCATCGACGTCCGGGTCGGTGGTGCTGTATGACCAGAGCGGCGAACCGCGATTCTGGGGCGGCATCACGGCGGCGCGCGGGCACGCCGGCGACAACGCCGGGTCGGACTCGATCGCCGGCTTCGTCCTGAACGGTTCGAGCGCGACCAGCACGACGCCGGTGTATGGATGCAGCATCCTGACGCCGAGCGAGAGCTGCTGCACCGTTGTGCAATCCGGGGGGGCGTCACCATGAGCGATGCGATCGAGGCGAAACGCACCGAGGAGCTGTTCGGCAGCGCGATCGGCGCAGGCCGTCGGCAGACGGATCGCGTGTTTGCGGCGCTGATGGCAGTGCAGTGGGTGGCGGGGATCGTCGCCGCTGTTGTGATTTCGCCGCGAACGTGGACGGGCACGCAGAGCGCGGTGCACGTGCACGTGCTGGCGGCGGTGGTCGGCGGGGGCGTGTTGGCATCGCTGCCGATCGTGCTGGCGCTACGCCGGCCGGGAGAAGCGCTGACTCGCCACGTGATCGCCGTCGCGCAGATGCTCTTCTCCGCGCTGTTCATCCACCTGACGGGCGGGCGGATCGAAACGCACTTTCACGTGTTTGGCTCGCTGGCGTTTCTGGCGTTCTATCGGGATTGGCGCGTGCTGGTTCCGGCGACGGTGGTGATCGCCGCCGACCACCTCGTTCGCGGCGTGTTCTGGCCGCAGTCGGTCTTTGGCGTGCTCAGCGCCGCGCCGTGGCGCGCGTTCGAGCACGCCGGCTGGGTCCTCTTCGAAGACCTCTTCCTCGCCTTCAGTTGCGTTCGCGGCGTCCGCGAGATGCGGCTGATCGCCCAGCGCCAAGCGCAGCTCGAATGCACGAACGCGGAGATCGAAGAGCGGATTCGCCAGCGCACGTGCGAATTGCAGGAGAAAACGGCCGCCCTGGAGGACGAGATTCGCGAACGCAAGTTGATCGAAGCCCATCTGGTGCAGGCGCAGAAGCTCGAGTCCATCGGCCAGCTCGCCGCGGGCATTGCGCATGAAATCAACACCCCGGCCCAATTCGTCAGCGACAACGTCCGGTTCCTGCGCGATCAGTTCGGCCACTTGCTCACGGTCGTGAATCACTACGCGGCGGAGCTCGATCCCAACGCGCAGCAGAAGACGTGGGAGCAGCGCATCGAGGAAGCCCGCACGACGCTGCAGCGCCTGGATTATGACTTTCTGCGCACGGAGATTCCGCAGGCGCTGGAGCAATCGCTGGAGGGACTGGCGCGCGTCACGACGATCGTGCGCGCCATGAAGGAATTCTCGCATCCCGGCTCGAGCACCAAGCAGTTCGCGGACGTCAACAAGGCGATCGAATCGACGATCACGGTCTGCCGCAATCGATGGAAGATCGTGGCGGACGTGGAAACGGACTTCGCGCCGGACCTGCCGCCGGTGCCCTGCCACGTCGCCGAGTTCAATCAGGTGATTCTGAACCTGCTGGTGAACTCGACGGACTCGATCGCCGACTGCGCGCGCAAGAATCCATCGCACGAACGCGGCCGCGTGGTGGTCTCGACGCGCGTCGATGGCGATTCGGTCGAAATCCGGGTTCGCGACAACGGCGAGGGCATTGCGCCCGAAATCCGAAGTCGAATCTTCGATCCGTTCTTCACCACCAAGCAGGTCGGGCAAGGCACGGGCCAGGGCTTGACCATCAGCCGCAGCGTCATCGTCGATAAGCACGGCGGGACGATCCGGTGCGAGTCCACGCCGGGCGAGGGCTGCACGTTCATCGTGCGGTTGCCGCTGGAGCAGCGCGGCGTGGAGGAATCGGCCCTGGCCGACGCCGAGGGCGCCGATGCAATCACTGAAACGCGATTGGAAGGAGCCATGACATGCTCGTGAACAAACCGAAACGGTCGAAGAGGCGGCGGTGCAAGTACGCGTACTGTGTGGCGGTGCCGGCGATGCTCGCGGGTTGTGGAAGTGAAGCGCCGCAGGTTGACCAGTCGCGAGTCGTCGAGGTTTCGCCGAGGGCGCCTTCCGTCGTGGTCGATGTGTCGTGGCTCGCGGAGCGGATTTCCGAACCGAGCGTGCTGGTGGTCGATGCCCGGCCGGCGGCGGAATTCGCGGCTGGGCACATTCGCGGCGCGGTGAACCTCACGCCCGCGGAACTGCTCGATGACAACCCGTCGAACGACACCAACATGGCGCCGATCCAGACGATCGAAGCGCGCCTCGGCGCCGCGGGAATCGACATGGATCATGCCGTGGTGATCTACGACGATGGCAACCACCGAGCCGCGGCGCGCGTCTTCTGGGTGATGGAGGTGCACGGCCACCCCAACGTGGTCGTGCTCGACGGCGGGCTGGCCGCATGGACGCAGGCCGGCATGAAATTATCGACCGATCCGATCCCGCCCGCGCCGCGGCGATTCGTCGCCAACATGCGGCCGGACCGTCTGGCGACGCGGTTCACGACGATGCGAGCCGTTTCGCGGGGGGACGCGGTGATCCTCGATGCGCGATCGGCGCCGGAGTATTCGGGCGAGCGATCCGAAGCGCAGCGCTTCGGGCACATCGTGCACGCCGTCAACGTCGATGCCGCCGGCAATTTCGACACGGACGACGAGGGCGTGTGCACGTTTCGATCGCTGAACGAGCTTTCATCTCTGTATGAGCGTGCGCTGGGCGATGCGGCATCGCAGCGACCGATCATTACCTACTGCAACACGGGCAACCGCGCCAGCGTGAACTATCTCGCGCTGCGGCGGCTGGGGTTCAAGGTCGCGGTCTATGACGGATCGTGGCACGAATGGGGCAACGACGTGACGCTGCCGATCGAAGGGCCGAACGCGACCGGGGACGGGCACAGCGTCGCCTCCGTTCCATGATGCTTCGAGGCCATGATGCCTCCATGATTCAAACAGAGTGATTCCACGATGTATCCTCTCAAGTTCTGGCGCTCACTGAAGCTTCGCACCAAGCTGGTGCTGATCACGACGCTGCCGATGGCGGGCGTGGTGACGATCGCGCTCGCGACCGCGGCCATGCTGGAAATCCGCCAGACCAAGCAGCTCATCGTGCAGAAGACGGCGGCCTCCGTCGCCGCCATGAGTCAGGACTTTGAGCGCATCCGCTTGCTCAACGACCAGGAGACCGCGATCAACCTCGTTGATCGCATTCAATCGCTGGGCGAGATCGAGCGGCTGTACGTCGCCGACACGGATGGCCGCGAGCTGTTTGCGTGGCAGGATCCGGCGCTGGCGCTGCTCACACCGGGCGAGATGGTGGCGATCGCCGGCCCGCCGGGCGATGAGGCGGCGACGTTCGCCGACGGCTTGATGCACATGTCGCGCACGCTGCACTCCGACGGACGCGCCATCGGCACTGCGTACATCACCGTCTCGACGCGCCAGCTCGACGAGGGCTTCCAGCGCGCCATGCTCGTCATCATGTTCTCCGGCGTCACCATCACGCTGCTCGGCATCGCTCTGGCGCTCTTCCTGCAGCGGTTCATCTCCCGCGACATCGTCGAATTGTCGCGAACCGCCCAGCGCGTCACCGCGACCAACGACTTCACCCTGCGCGCCGTCAGGCGGTGCGACGACGAGATCGGCTCGCTCATCACCTCGTTCAACGTGATGATGGAGCACATCCAGGTCGGCGATCGCGACCTGCGCTCCGCCCGCGAAGAGCTTGAAGATCGCGTGAGGCGGCGCACCGCCAAGCTGGCGCAAGCCAACGAGCAGCTCATGAAGGAAATGCAGGAGCGCAAGCGACTGGAAAGCGAGCTCGTGCAGGCGGAGAAGCTGGAATCGATCGGCCAGCTCGCCGCGGGCATCGCGCACGAAATCAACACGCCGACGCAGTACGTCAGCGACAACGTGCGGTTCCTTCGCGATCAACTCGCCAATCTGCTGACGGTGGTCGATCACTACGACCGCCAGCTCGATCCGAGCGCGCGGCAGAAGGCATGGGACGCCCGCGTCGCGGAAACCCGCACCGCGCTCGAGAAGCTCGATTTCGAATTCCTGCGCACGGAAATTCCGCAGGCGATCGAGCAGTCGCTGGAAGGCCTGGAGCGCGTTTCGACGATCGTTCGCGCGATGAAAGACTTCTCGCATCCGGGCTCGCAGGAGAAGCAGCCGGCGGACCTTAACAAGGCGATCGAATCGACGATCACGGTCTGCCGGCATCGATGGAAGCTCGTGGCGGACGTGGAGCTCGATCTCGCGGCGGACTTGCCGCTGACGACGTGCCTGATCGGGGAATTCAATCAGGTAATCCTGAACATGGTGGTGAACGCCGCCGATGCGATCGCCGAGGGCAACGCCGCCACCGGCGCCGCGAAAGGCACGATTCGCATCAGCACGCGCTCGGCCGGGGATTTCGCCGAGATTCGTGTGCATGACACCGGCTGCGGCATGCCCGACTCGGTCAGGAACCGCATCTTCGATCCCTTCTTCACCACCAAGCAGGTCGGCAAGGGAAGCGGCCAGGGGCTGACCATCAGCCGCAACGTCATCGTCGAGAAGCACGGCGGGACGATCGAGTGCCTGAGCAAAGTCGGCGAGGGGACGACGTTCATCATTCGACTGCCCGTCCACGCCGCCCGTACAGCCGTCCGCGAGGCCGCCTGAATTCCGGGTGTCCGAGCGGCGGCCGCATTATCGGAAGCGGTCTCGCCGATGAAGCGGCGGATCGATCGCAGCCGCATCGCCGACTTTCCGATGAATGATCGTGCGGGCGTGGCGTTGCCCCCGCGAGTCTCTGTCCACGACTGAGGAGATTTCCTGTGAGAGCGAAGACGGCGCGGCGGGAGGACGGGGGTGTGCTGCTCTCGTTGCTGTCGCACCGCGCGGCGCTGGCGGGGCTGCTGGCGCTGGCGCTGGCCGCCTGCGCGTGGGCCGTCGTGGTCCTGGCGAAGCCCATCTCCGAGCACGACGTCGCCGAGTCCGACGTCATGGCCGCGGTAGCCGAATTGGGTTCTTCCATTCGCGACGACATCGCGCGCGCCGTGCGCCCCGCGATCCAGCGAACGCAGATGCTCGCCACCGAGGCGGAGACGGTGCGCGCGCTGGTTGAAGGCACGGCGGAGGCGCGGACAGATGTCTGCAACCGCGCCGTCACGAAATCCACCGAGATCGACGCCTTCGCGCTCTTCGACGCCGCGGGCCAACTCGTCGGCATCAACGAGGTGTATGCGACCGGCGAGCCGATCGAGCCGTCGCGCGTCGAACGGGTGCTGCAGCAGGATCTCAGCGACCGCCAAATCGTGCAGTCCTGCCTGATCAACGACTCGAACTTGGAGGTACTGGAGTTCCAGACGAACTGCGACATCACGCCGGCGTTCTTCGATTCCACCGGCCTGTCGGTGGCGTATTCGGTGCCGGTGCGCGATCCGCGCAGCGGCGCCAAGATCGGCGTCGCCAGCGCGCGCTTGCGATTCGAGCGGCTCACGGAGCTGATTCGCCGGCGCACGGTGGCTCAGGGGCGAGGCGTGGCGGAATTCGTCACCGATACGGGCGAGTATTTTTCGGAGGAGATCAACTCGGGACACAAGGCGGCGCCGGTGCCGACGCCGCAACTGGCCCCGATCATCGGACCGGTGATCCAGGGCGGCATGGACTTCATGCTGGCGCGCCACGACGGGTTCTTCGTCAGCGTCTTCCCGCTGCGCGAATTCACGACAATCGACGGCGGCGGCATCCAGGTCGTGCTGCTGACGGACCAGGACTGGCTTCTGAGCGCGGCGCGGCTGAACCGCCGATTGCAGGCGGCAGCGCTGTGCGCCGGCGCGGTCGCGGCGATCCTGCTCGCCTGCGCGCTTCGCAACGTCGCGAAACTGAGAGCCAGCGAGCGCCGCGCGACTGCTGCGCTGGCGCAGGCCGCCACGGCGCTCGCCGAGCGCGCCGCCTATCAACAGGCGCTCGACGAGCACGCCATCGTCGCCATCACCGATTCCGCCGGGTGCATCGTCGAGGTCAACGACGCCTTTTGCCGGGTCAGCAAGTTCACGCGCGAAGAATCGATCGGTCAGGCCTTCAGGCTGCACGCGTTCGCCCAATCAGAAAATTGCTGGCGCGAGATCGAGCGCACCATTTCGGATGGGCGGGTGTGGCACGGCGAGCTGCGCAATCGAGCGAAGGACGGAACGACCTACTGGGTGGATGCGACCATCGCGCCATTCAGAGACGCCGCCGGGCGAATCGTCAAGCGCATTCACGTGCTCGCGGACGTCAGCAAGCGCAAGTCGGCGGAGCGCACGCTTGCCGACGACCGCGCGCAGTTGGCGGCGTTCGTCGAGCACGCGCCGGCGGCGATCGCGATGCTCGACCGCGACATGAAATACATCGCCGCGAGCAACCGGTGGCTGTCGGATTTCGGCCTGACCAGCGAGCAGGTGATCGGCCGATCGCACTACGACCTCTATCCGGAAATGCCGGATCGCTGGAAGGACGCGCACCGGCGCGGGCTCGCCGGTGAAGCGGTGCGCAACGAGCACGACATGTGGCATCCGCCCGGGCATGACCGCGAGCAGCACCTGCGCTGGGAGGTCCGGCCGTGGTACGTCGCCGGGGAAGCGCCCGGCGACGCGCGGCGCATCGGGGGCATCATGCTCTTCGCCGAAGACCTGACGGAAACGATCGAGCTGCAGGCGCGCGCCGCCGAGGTCGCTGAGCGGCTGGAAATGGCGCTCGACAGCGGCGGGCTGGGCTGCTGGGACTGGGACGTGCAGAGCGATTACGTGCATTTTGACGAGCGATTCGGCAACCAGTTGGGCCTCTCGCGCGACGAACTGCACGTCCGCGCCGAGCAGTGGCTGGCGCGGCTGCATCCCGACGACGCGCCGTTGGCGCAGCGCGCCGTCCGCGATCATCTTGCCGGCCGCGCGCCCACCTACGAGAACGAGCATCGCGTGCGCCACGCCGACGGTTCGTGGCGGTGGATACTCGATCGCGGGCGAGTCGTGGAGCGGGCGGCGGACGGCACGCCGCTGCGCATGGTCGGCACGCACACCGACATCACGCAGCGCAAAGACGCGGAAGCGCAGCTCTCGCAAGCGCAGCGGCTGGAATCGATCGGCCAGCTCGCCGCCGGCATCGCGCACGAAATCAACACGCCGACGCAGTACGTCAGCGACAACGTGCGGTTCCTCCGCGATCAGTTCGACAACGTGCTGGCCGTGGTGACGCACTATTCGAAGCTGCTCGATCCCGGCACGCCGCAGATGACGTGGCGTGAGCGCGTAGCCGAGGCGCGCTCGATGCTCGAGCAGCTTGACTTCGAGTTTCTGCGCACGGAGATTCCGCAGGCGATCGCGCAGTCGCTGGAAGGCATCGAGCGCGTCGCGAGCATCGTTCGCGCGATGAAGGACTTCTCGCATCCGGGCTCGGAGGAGAAGCAGCCGGCGGACTTGAACAAGGCGATCGAATCGACGATCACGGTCTGCCGCAATCGATGGAAGTACGTGGCGGACATGAAGCTGGACCTGGCGTCGGACCTGCCGATGATGCCCTGCCACGTGGCGGAATTCAACCAGGTGATCCTGAACCTGGTGGTGAACGCCGCTGACGCCATCTCCGAGGCCAACGCCGCGAAAGGCGTGGCGAAAGGCGCGATCAGCGTGAGCACGGCGCTCGTTGGCGCCTGCGTCGAGATTCGCGTGAGCGACACCGGCTGCGGCATCCCCGACGCGCTCAAGCACCGCATCTTCGATCCCTTCTTCACCACCAAGCAGGTCGGCAAGGGAACAGGACAGGGGCTGACCATCAGTCGCAACGTCATTGTCGATAAGCACGGCGGAACGATCGAGTGCGAGAGCAAAGTCGGCGAGGGGAGCACGTTCATCGTCCGATTGCCCGTTGTGGAGCGCGCCTCCGGCAATCGCTCGCGCCAATTGACGAGGGAGGCCGCCTGATGTCCGACCGGCTCCGGGTTGTGTTTGTTGATGACGAGCCGCGCATTCTCGATGGACTGCGACGGCAGTTGCGCGGGCTTCGCGAGCAGTGGGACATGCGCTTCGCCGGCTCGGGCGATGAAGCGCTCGTCGCCCTGGAGCGCGAGCCTGCCGACGTGCTCGTCACCGACATGCGGATGCCCGCGATGAGCGGCGCGGAGCTGCTGCGCGTGGTGCAGGGCCGCTGGCCCGCGACGATCCGCATCGTGCTCTCGGGCCAGACTGACCATGAGGCGCTGATTGAAGACCTCGGCCCCATTCATCAATTCCTGCAGAAGCCCTGCGAGCCGCAGGTCCTGCACGCCGCGATTCACCGGGCGATCGAGCTTACCCGCGTGCTGCGCTGTCCGAAGCTTCGTCAGACAGCGGCCTATATGTCGTCGATCCCCGTGATGAGCCGCAGTCACCAGCAATTGCTGTCGAGCCTCAACGACGAAGACGTCGATCTCTCGCGGATCGCGCTGCTGATTTCGCAGGACGTCGGGCTGACGGCGAAGCTGCTGCAGCTCGTGAACTCGGCGTTCTTCGGCATGCCGCACCGCGTCGATGACGCCGCGACCGCGCTCAAGTTCCTGGGCGTCGCCACGGTCCGTTCGCTCGTCATCACCGCCAGGGTGTTCGATCACGCGTGCACGCAGTCGGCCGACCAGCATGCGCTGGAGCGCATCAGCGACGAGAGCGTGCGGCTGGCGATGCGTGCGGCGAACCGGGCGCGCGCCGCCGGCGCCGACGAACGAACGATCCTTCGCACGCAACTGGCCGGCACGCTGAGCCAGGTCGGACGGCTGGTGCTGATTTCGGCCGAGCCGCAGCGCTGCCAGGCGGTGCTCGAACGGAGCCGGGGCGACGGCGTGCCGCTGGAGGACGCGGAACTGGCGGAGTTCGGCGCGGCCCACAGCGACATCGGCGCCTACCTGCTCGGCTTGTGGGGCTTTCACGAAGAGGTGATCGAAGCGGTCGCCTTTCACGTGTCGCCGGGCGATATGCGGCGAAGCGAGGAGCGTCAGCGCCCGCTGACCTTCCTCCACCAGGCGTATGTGGAAACGGTCGGCGAGATGGAATCGCGCGATGCGTCGCGGTCATCGCCTTCATCCTCGTCGTCGGCTTCACCGGCGGCTTCGCAAAGGCGCGATGCGGCTTGACGCGGTGGAATTCAACTTGAAGGAGCGGCGCATGAGTCAGTTTCTCGATGTCAAGGTGTTGATGGTCGATGACGAAGTCAACGCGTTGCGCGGCTTCCAACGAATCCTCGGCCGCAAGTTCGCGCTCACGACCGCTTCAAGCGGGCCCGAAGCGCTCGAAATCATGAAGCAGCAAGGCCCCTTCGGCGTGGTCGTCACCGACATGCGCATGCCGGAGATGACCGGCGTGGAGTTTCTCGCCGCGGCTCGCCTCGCCTTTCCCGAAACCGTGTACATGATGCTCACCGGCAATGCCGATCAGCAGACGGCGATCGACGCCATCAACAGCGGGCGCATCTTCCGATTCCTCAACAAGCCCTGCCCGTCCGATCTCGTCGAGCTGGCGCTACACGATGGGATTCAGCAGTATCGCCTGGTGACGAGCGAGCGCGAACTGCTTCGCAAGACGCTCGCCGGCAGCATCCAGATCATGATGGAGGCGCTGTCGCTGGCCGATCCGAACATGTCGCGGCGAACCGATCGCGTCCGCCGGATCGTGACGCACGCGGTGCAGCGGCTGAACCTGCCGGCGGCGTGGCAATTCACCACGGCGGCGTCGCTGTGTCTGGTGGGCCTGGTGACGCTGCCGCGCGATCCGCAGCAGTCGGGACTTTCAGAAGGCGAATTGCTCAAGTGCGCCGAGGCCGGTTCGCGCCTCATGCGACACATCCCGCGCATGGAAACCGTCGCGGAGATGATAGGCCACCAGCGCGACGCCTGTTACGACCCGGAGGCGGTTCCGCTGGACGATCCCAAGTGCGCCGCGTTGGTCGGCGCGCAGCTCCTTCGAATCGCCGTCGATCTGGAACAGCTCGCGAAGAGGATCAAGTGCACGCGAACCGCGGTCGAGTCGCTGCGAGAATCTGAAAGCGTTTATGACGAGCGGCTGCTCAACGCGATTGTCGACTTCGACCTGCAGGGCGGCGGCGCCGCCGCCATGATCGCGCAGGCCGTCTCCGTGCTCGTGCTGCGCACCGGCATGATTCTCGACGGCGACCTGCACATGACCGACGGCTCCCTGCTGCTCTCCCACGGCCACGAGCTGACCATGACGGCGATCGAGCGGCTGAAGAACTTCTACCGCGCCGGCAAGCTGCGCGAATCGATCAACGTGCTCCTGCCGCAGGAGCGACGACTCGCCGCGGCGTAAGCGACAGTCATGCAGGTCATCGCACTCCGCGTCAACCCGAAGTTTCGCCCCCCCCCAAGTCTCAGGTCCGGCGTGGCAGGGATGTCCATCATCCGCTCGCCCTCGTCGCGGGATCCTGCTGGAAGAACTGCCTGAATTGCTCGTAGAGCTGCGGATGCTCCTCGCGCAACTCCCTTGGCAGCATGAAGAACGCTTCGGTGACGACGGCGAAAAACTCCGCAGGCTCCTGCGCGCCGTATGGATCGAGAAACGTCTCGCGCCGCCGCTGCACGTCATCGCGAAGGCGCTCGTACTCGCTGCTGAGCACGCGCTTCCACGCGGCATATCGAGCGTCGTCTTCGAGGTTCGGCGCGCCATTGACGCCGCCGGCCTCCGCGTCAAGCTGGTGCGCGAACTCGTGCAGGACGACGCTCTGGCCGTCATCCGGTTGACGCGCGTCTTCGAGGATCTCGTCCCACGCGAGCACGACCTGGCCCTCTTCCCACGACTCGCCGAGCATCGGCTGCGGCCCCTCGATCACGGTTCCGTCATCCTGCGGGTCCGGGTGCGTCGCGACGTACGCCGACGGGTACACGAGGATCGTGCGCAGCGTCGGAAAATAATCGCCCGGCCGATTGAGCAGCAGCATGCACGCGAGGCCGGCGATCGTCACGCGGATTTCCTCGGTCAATTCAAGTCCGCCGCAACCTTCGAAGCGCTTCTCCGCGAGGAAGACGTGCATGTGCGCGAACAGTCGTTGCAGTTCGTCGTCGGAGAGGTTCCACGTACACGGCGCGTTCCGCCGCAGAAACTCGCGCCATGCCGGCGGCGGCGGCATGCGGCGCAGCCTCTCCCGGCGGCGACGTTTGAACAGTTGCAAGAACACGGCTGATTCTCAATCAATACACCACTGTCAATCGAGCATCGTAGGGATGATCTAGTGATCTGGTGATCTGGTGATTTGGCGATTGGGTGAATGGGGCGACGATCCGCTCGCTTGCGCCTTCGCCTCAAGCGCCTCACCCGCTCACTTTTCGCCCCACAGCAGGTCGGCGACGACGGGAAAATGATCGGTCGCCGCAGCGGTGTCACTCGCTTGCACGTCGTGCGTCTTGAGCCACCGCTCGGCGAGATCGCGGCTGTCGAAGACGAACGCCCCGGCGAGTTTCAGCGTCGAATCGCTGTACACAACGAAGTCCAGTCGGCCGGGCACAAACGGCTGGCCCGCGGCGGACCACGTCGTGTTCGAGCCGCCATCAAGCTGCATTGGATCGGCGATCGCGAGGTCCGACGCGTCGCGGTCGGCGCCGTCGATCACGATCTTCAGCGGCGTGCTCGAGCCGACAAGATTGAAGTCGCCCGCGATCACGACGCCGTCGATTGATTCGGCGGCGAGGGCGTCGCGCACGGCGCGGTTGATGATGCGCGCTTCCTCGATGCGCGTGGTGTCTTCGCGCGTGTCGATCCCGCCGCAGCACTTGAGGTGGATCGAGTTGACCAGCAGCCTGCCGCCCGGCGCGTTGACGA
>CAZLDF010000497.1:0-3149 GCA_964558095.1 uncultured Isosphaeraceae bacterium
GGTTGCGCGAGAGTTTTCAATTGCGTCACAAGTGCGCGAAACTAAACCCCTCTCAGCAACGCGGGACATGCAAGAAAGCGCGCGCAAACGTGACGCTGCGGGCGATCCCCGGCAGAACTGGCACGCCGTTTGCCTCGCGCGAGCGACGATCACATCTGCCGTGCGCCCCGGGAAGTGCCCGCAAGACGCACCCGGAGTGAGCGCGAGTCTCCCCAACGCGCGCCGATGCGCGCAAGATGCCGAGGTTCGGCGCTGTCAAAGCCCCACTGGCGACTCAGAAACGCAGAGATTCCGAACGGCCGACAATCGAAAGGCCCCCGAATGCGCAAATCATCAATGTGCGTCGATATGAAGCTGCGGGGAACTGCGTCGCGTCAAGAGTGCGAGCCCAAAGCCATGCCGATCTTTCAATTCATGTGGACGAATCAAGGGCGCCGGGTCCGGTGCGTCGCTGTACTGCACCCGCCTCACCTCTCACCCTGCGGCGGCCGGGGCACCCCCGCGCGGTGTTGACCGGTCGGGCTCGTGTTCTACACTACCGCTGCACGAACGCGGCGATATAGCTCAGCTGGCTAGAGCGGGGGATTCATAAACCCCAGGTCGGTGGTTCGAGTCCACCTATCGCCACTTCACTTGCTGCTTCCATCCGAGGGGCGGCGGCTATCGGCTGCCCGCGACGGCGCTGGGGCTCGGCGCCCGCGGCGGCTTGCGGTCGCCCGCCGACCCGACGCGGCGAATCCACCGCGCGGCGATCTCGTCCACGGTCAGCGCCGGGTTCGCCCGCGCGATCCCCGCCGCGACCAGTCCCATGAACAGCGGCTGCGGCGCCAGCGGCCGGCTGGTCAGTTCCGGGTGGTACTGCGCTCCAACGAAGAACGGGTGCACTTCCTGCGGCAATTCCAGAACCTGCATGATCGGCTGGTCCGGGTGCTTGCCGGAAAAGATCATGCCCGCCTCGATCAGTTGCGGCACAAACTTGGGATCGACTTCCCAGCGATGGCGAAAGCGTTCGCGAATGCGCGTCTTGTTGCCGGCGAGAAAATACGCGAGCGATCCTTCAGCGAGAAGCACGTCCTGCGCGCCCAGCCGCATCGTTCCGCCGAGGCCCTCGATTTTCTTTTGTTCGGGAAGAACGGAGATGACGGCGTTCTCGCAATCAGGTTTGAACTCGGTGGAATCGGCGTCGCGAAGACCAAGAACGTTGCGCGCGAATTCGATGACGGCGACCTGGAATCCCAGGCAGATGCCGAGGTAGGGCACGCCGTGCTCGCGCGCGTACTTCACGCAGAGAATCTTGCCCTCGACGCCGCGCTCGCCGAAGCCGCCGGGGACGATGGTGGCGTCGAAATCGCGGAGCTTGGCGGCGACGTTCTCGCTGGTCATCTCCGACGTGTCGAGCCAATCGACGTCGATCTGGCAGGAAAGATGCGTGCCGGCGTGTTCGAGGGCCTTGTCGATCGAGGCGTAGGCGTCGCGCAGCGAGGCGTACTTGCCGAGGATGCCCAGCGAAATGCGGTGCTTGCGCGGCGATTCGATCCGCTGCGAATACTCGCGCCACCTCGCACGCGCTTTGTCCTCGGCGACGGCATCCACGCGATCGTGCAGGTCCAGCAGCGAGAGAATCTCGCGATCCAGCCCCGCGGCCCGCATGTCTTCCGGAATCACATAAATCGACGAACGATCGTGCATCGAGAAGACCCGCTGCAATGGCACATTCGAGAACATCGCGATTTTCTGCAAGATGGTGTCGGTGACGGGATGGTGTGCCCGGCAGGCGACGATGTGCGGCTGGATGCCCGCTTCCATCAGCCGCTTGATGCCGAGCTGGGCCGCTTTGGACTTCTGCTCGCCGAGGATCTGCGGTTCGAGGATGTAGGTGAGCGCGACGAAGCAGACGGAGCCGGGCCCCTCCTCGAAGGCCAGTTCGCGCAGTGCTTCGATGTAGAAGCCGTTCTCGTAGTCGCCGACGGTTCCCCCGACTTCGATGAAGACGATGTCAGCGGGCCGCCCGCCTCCAGGACCCGAACCCGGCCCGCCGGTCGTCGCGAGAGTGCGCAGGCGGCTCTTCACTTCGCCCGTGACGTGCGGGATCATCTGCACGTCGCGGCCGAGGTATCCGCCGCGGCGTTCGCGTTCGAGGATTTCGGTGTAGATCTGGCCGGAGGTGCAGAAGTTCTGGCGGCTGAGCGACTGGTCGAGGATTCGTTCGTATGTGCCGAGGTCCATGTCGGTCTCGGTGCCGTCATCGAGCACGAACACTTCGCCGTGGCGGTAGGGGTTCAGCGTGCCGGAGTCGATGTTGAGATAGCCTTCGAGCTTGATGGGCGCGACGGAGAATCCCTTGTCCTTGAGGAGCTTGGCAAGCGAGGAGCTGAAGATGCCCTTGCCCAGGCCCGACATCACCGTGCCGAGCACCGCGACGTAGCGATGGCGGCCGACGCGATAGCCCTCCGGCCGGGGCGAGTAGAACTCGGTGCCGGGCTGGGTGCGGCCGAAACGTGAGAGGAAGTCCGCGGGCAGCGAATCGCGTGGGCGCGCTTTGTCGGGCGAGGTGTCGGGCGACGGGGGCATTCCCCATCTTATCACCGAAACCGGCAATGCAACAGCCGGTCAAATCGACGTGATGCGTTTCGCCGCCGCGTGGGAAACGCTATTCTGGGCACGGTTGCCCAACCTCGCGCCGAACGGAGAAACTTCGCCATGAGATCAGCCGCCCTGAATTCGCTCGCGCTCGCACTTGTGCTGTGGTTGTCGCCGGTGGTTCGTGCGGATGTCCGCGAAGAAGCGACCGACTTCAGCGAGTGGGACGATTCGACGGCATGCCTGCACGGCAAGCTGGCGGCGTGGGGCGATCACGAGCAGGCGGCCGCCGGCTTCGACGAGGCCACCGGCGCCGACACGCGCAACTTCCCGCCCGATCGCGTCGTCGATTATTTGCACATGAAGCTGCAGATGCGCTTCGATGACTTGAACGACATGCAGTTCACAGCCGTGGAGACGCTCACCGTCGAACCGATCGGCTCGCCCGTGCAGACGCTCAAGCTTGACGCGGTCGATCTGAACGTTCGGCGGGCTTCATTGGCGGGTCACGAGGTCGAGCCGTATCACGATGGAAAAAAGCTGAGCGTGCGATTCACGCCGCCGCTTCA
>CAZLDF010000498.1:0-12595 GCA_964558095.1 uncultured Isosphaeraceae bacterium
CCCCCCACCTCCCCCCCCCCCCCCCCCCCCCCCCCCCCCCCCCCCCCCCCCACCCCCCCCCCCCCCCCTCCCGGGGGGGGCGGGCCGCGGCTCGGACGGTTCTCGCGACTGAGGCGATGTCGAAGCTTCTTCTGATTTCGCCGCCTGATCGGAATTCTGCTTGCGGAACTGCTCCGCGATCTTGCGCAGCGTCTGCGGATCGATCTTGTCGATCATTTCCTTGAGCATCTGCGGATCGACCTTGTCGATCAACTCGCGCACCGCCTGCGGATCGACTTTCTCAGCGAGTTC
This sequence comes from uncultured Isosphaeraceae bacterium, assembly GCA_964558095.1. Lineage (GTDB taxonomy): Bacteria > Planctomycetota > Phycisphaerae > Phycisphaerales > SM1A02 > CAZLDF01. The sequence continues at coordinate 292 of CAZLDF010000498.1, forward strand.
CTTCATGCGCTCGGCGCCAAGCTGCTCGATCGCCTCGGCCATCTTCTGGGCGTCGGGCGCCGCGGATTCCGCGGGCGATCGCTGCTGGTCGTCGCCTGTCGCTTGCGGTTGGTTGGCGTCGGTTTCGCGAGGCTGCTCGGTTTCGCCGCCCGATTCGGTCGTCGAAGCGGCGTCGGGCTTCGCTTGCACCGCCGGCTTCACCGATTCAGCGCCAGGGCGCTGCTGCTCGCCGGGTGATTGCGCCGCTCCTTCATCGCTCGTTTGTGCTGCTTCAGATTCCTTCGATTCCTGCGGCGACGATTCGCTCGGCGTCGTCGCCGATTGTGAATCGTCGCGAGAAGGCTGTTGACCGGCCGCGCCTTGGTCGGACTGCTGCTGCTGCGTCTGCTCGGGCGATCGCAAAGGATCAGCTTCTTCGGCGGGCGCGGCGTCGGCAGGAGTGGAGGCAGGCGATTGCTGCGACTCAGCGTCAGTCGTGGTCGCGGGAGATTCGGGATCGCGCTGCGAGTCCGGCTGCTGGTCGATTTCGTCCGCCGCGGATTCGATCGCTTCGCGCACCCGGCGAGTGTCCTCGCTCGCCTGCTCATTGACATCGCGCTCGCGGCGCATCGAGTCGATATCTCGTGCAAGCTCCTGCGCCACCGACTCGTCAACGCCTTGTTGCTGCAGCGCTTCAGCGGGCGAGGGAGGCTCGTCGGCCGACTGCCTGGCGGATTCTTCCGGCTGTGCTTCCGCCTGGGCAGCTTCGCCTGAGGTCGAATCTAGAGTTGAAGTCGGCGGATTGGAAGTGGCTGCGGGATCGTCCGGCTGCGGTTGCGGGCGTGATCCGTCGTCGTCATCGGCGGCGGCGCGCTCGGCGGGTTCGACCGCCTCGTTAGCCGATTCCTCGCCGAGAAGCTCGTCGATCGCGGCGGGGTCGATGCCCTGATCTCGCAGCGCCTGCTCAAGTTGTTCCGCGCGCTCGTCGAGCGACTGCGCCGCGGCGGCATCTTCGCTGGCCAGCTTCTCGCTCATGTCGCGCAGGAATCGCGACAACTCTTCGCGGGATGCGGGATCGAGTTCGTCCGCATCGCGGGTCATCTGTTCGAGCAGGTCGGCGGCGTCGCCGAAGTCGCCGCGGCGCAGCGCGTTCGCAAACTCTTCGCCCGTCATCGGCGGCGGGGGCGCAGCCGGATCGGTCAGGCCCGCGAACCGGCGCGACAGTTCGTCGATCGCGGCGGCGTCCCGCTGGGCCCGCTGGTCGTAGCGCTCCGCCATTTCGCTCAGCCGCGCCGCCGAATCGTCACGAAGCGCCGCCAATTCATCGATCCGCGGCGGCTCGGCCTGCTCGGTCGATGCAAATTGCTGGGCGAGCCGGTCGAGGTTTGCGATGTCGCGCTGCAGCAAATCATCGTGGGAGTCGGGCGTCGATTCGTCGAGGTCGTCGAGGTCTTCCTTCACCGCTGCGAGCGACGATGCGATCGCCCGCCGCTGCTCGGCGAATTGCTGAAGTTGTTCGGGCGTGAATGACGCGGCCGGATCGGCTGCGCCCGCGCCGCGGGCCGGCAGATAGGCGAAGCCGGCCGCGAGCGCCGCGCCGACGATCGCCGTCAGAAGCCAGTCGCGCGTCAAGCGGATGGGCGTGGCGCTGCGCGCATCAAGGCGGCCGGCAAGCTGCTCGACATCGCGGTGAACGAGCGCGGCGAACGCGGGATCGTCCGAAGGTCGGCGGCCGGACTGGACCGCCACCGCTGTGCCGATCTGATCGCGCAGTCGCAGCCGGCGATCGAGATCGATGGCGATATCGAGCTGCCGCGGCCTTCGCGACCACGCGAAGGCGACGCCCGCAAGCGCTCCTGCCGCGCCGAGGATGGCGAATGCCTGCCAGGGCAGGTTCAGCGGCGCCAGTCGATCGACAGCCAGCAGCAGCAGCGCCGCGACGAGCGCGCCGGCCGTCCACCTTGCCGCGTGAAGCAGCGCGGCGTCCAGAAGTCGCCGGCGTCGGGCCCGCAGGATCAGTCTGTGCAGTTCGGGCATGCGATGAAGCGCCAGTTACCTGTAAGAAACTCGATAAGAAAGCCGTTGTTCATACGTCTGGATCATAGGGCCGTTCGTCAACCGCCCACAGGCGGCTCCTGCCTGAAGTGTCCGATATGAATCGGCGTCATGTGGGCACAAATCGGCCGCAGCGGCCACAGTTTTTCGGGGGCTTTCGTCCTCGCGCCCCCCGCACCCCAGCGCCCCCCCCGCGCCCCCGCTCCCCCGCACCCGTCACCCTTTGCGGAGTTCCGCACATGAACCGCATCACAATGGTTTTTCAGCGAACGCTTTCCGTCCTTGCCGCGATGAGCCTTGCGTCCTTCGCAAGCGCCGCGGGCATTCTCGCCCCGACCGATCAGACGTTGCCGCCGCTGCGCGTCACCAACCACCTCGTCGATGTCGTCGTCAGCGAGAACATCGCCATCACCAAGGTGAGGCAAACGTTTCGCAACGACACGCAGCAGCGGCTGGAGGCGACGTATGTCTTCCCGCTGCCCGACCAGGCGGACCTGACTGATTTTCAGATGACCTTCAACGGCAAGATGGTCAAGGGCGAAGTCCTGCCCGCCGAACTGGCGCGGCAGATTTATGAATCCATCGTGCGCCAGTCGCGCGATCCCGGCCTCATCGAATTCATCGGCCGGCGATTGCTGCGCATGCGCGTCTTTCCCATCGAGCCCGGCAGCGATACGACCATCCAGATGCAGTATCAGCAGGTGTGCAGGCCCATCAGCGAAATGATGGGCTATCACTATCCGCTGCGCACGACGGAAGCGGCGGGACAGGCGTATGGCACAGTGCGATTTGCAGTGAACCTTGAGACGTCTTCGCCTTTGAAGAACATCTGGTCGCCGACGCATTCGGTCGAAATCGTCCGCGAAGGCGAATATCGCGCGAAGGTCGCATACGAGGCCAGCGGCGGCAGCCTCAACGATGACTTCCTGCTGCTCTACGCAACCGATTCGAGCGATCTTGGATTGTCGCTCGTCGCGCACAAGCCGGCCTCGGACCAGAGCGGCCACTTCGTCTTGATGCTGACGCCCAAGCAGCTCTGGCCGCAGGGCGAGTACCAGCCGCAGGATGTCGTCTTCGTGCTCGACACGAGCGGCTCGATGGCGGGCGACAAGCTCGAACAGGCGAAAGCCTCGCTTCGATTTTGCATCGACAAGCTGGATGAACGCGACCGCTTCGCAGTGGTGCGGTTCTCGACCGGTTTCGATGAACTGCCGGGCGGCGTGCAGGTCGCGACGCGAGAGGCGAAGACGCAAGCGAAGGACTGGATCGGCAAGTTTTCCGCAGCGGGTGGAACCAACATTCTCGACACGCTCATGCATGTGATGAGCATGAAGCCGAATGCGGACGAGGAACCGCGCCCGTTCGTCGTCGTCTTCCTCACCGACGGCCAGGGCAATCAGACGCCCGAAGAAACCATGCAGAAGCTCGCGTCCGCAGCCTACGAAGGCGTGCGCATCTTTCCCTTTGGCGTCGGGCACGATGTCAACACAAAGCTGCTCGACCAGCTCTCGGAGAAGTTCACCGGCCGGCCAACGTATGTCCAGCCGGGCGAGAACCTCGAGCTGGTCCTCGGCGATTTCTTCGGCGTCATCAGCCGCCCAGTGATGACGAACCTGAAGCTCGACCTGCCCGCGGTCGGCGTGACGGAGCGCTTCCCCGTCGCGCTCGGCGATCTCTACCACGGCCAGCAGCTTGTCATCGCCGGCAAGTTCGACAACGCCGCGAGCGGGCCGGTGAAGCTGACCGCGACGCGCAGCGGCAAGCCGGTCGAATACGTCTGGCCCGGTGTTTCGTTCACGAACACCGCCGAGGCAAGCTATGTGCCCGCGGTCTGGGCCGGGCGCAAGATCGCCTACCTGCTGGATCAGCTTCGCCTGCACGGCGAGAACAACGAGATGATCTGCGAGGTGATCGAACTTTCACAGCGCTACGGCATCCAGACGCCGTACACGAGCTGGCTGGTGAATCCGGAAGGGATGCCGATTCCGATGCCTGTGGCGATTCGGCGCGGGATGGAACCCAGCGCTCAGGGCGGCGGCACATTCGGAGGCGGCGGTGGCGGGCGGAACGCTGCGCCGGGGTCGCGCATGGTCGGCGATCGACTGCGCGCAGCCGCGGGCCACGAATTGCTCGGCGACATCCCGCTGCTCGACTTCGATAGTTCGCTGGGCTTCGGCGCGCTCTCCGCCGCAGACGCCGAAGCGGCGCTCGACGCCGACTCCGGCAAGTTCGCCACGCTCTTCGCCACCCAGACGGCGCAGATGCGCGAAGCGCGCAGCAAGGACGACAGCCGGCTCGATCCATCCGTTCTTGCGGTTCAGCAGATCAACGGCGTGTGGTACCACCGCGTCAACGGCGTGCTGGTCGATGAGCGCTTCACCGAGCAGACGCAAATCGTGGTTGTGAAATTCGGCACGGACGCCTACTTCGACCTCGTCTCGAAGCTGCCAGAATTGCAGCCGGTTCTGGCTCGCCAGGTGCATGTCCTGGCGGTCGTGAAGGACGCCGTGGCGGTCTTCATCGCGGAAAAGACCGGCGCCGAGAAATTCTCGACCGAACAAGTGGAACAATTGGGGCTGAGCGCTCGTTAATAAGAGTGTCCATTGCAGATTCCTCTTTCCAATGGAATCTGAGCCTTCTCCTCTTCCCCCACACGGCCTGTCCGGGTGACAACCCGCTCAGGCCGTTTCTGCAAGGTGGTTTGTTGGGGGGGTATGCTGGTGCGGCATGACGGGAAGAAAAGTCCGAAAGTCCAAAAGTCCAAAGGTCCAAATCGGACTCGCTCTTCTGGTGAGTCTTGTTCTGTGCGCGCCCTCGTTCGCTCAACAGGCGCAGCTTCCGTGGTGGCAGCGCGCAGCCGAGAAGAAGCTCGGCCACTACTGGTTCAAGACCGACCTGCCCGCGGACGAAGCCAATGCGCTGGCGCGTCACATGAACATCATGTACGAGGAATACTCGCGGCGGCTGGCGTCCTTGCCGCAGCGCGCGCCGGAGAAACTCAACGTCCTGATCTTCGAGCACGAAGACGACTATCATCGAGTGCTCCGCGCCCACTATGGCATTGCGGCGCGGGGCACCGGCGGCATGTTCTTCGTGACCAGCCAGGGCAGCGGGCTGGCGTTCTTCACCGGCGGCCTGCCGCGCCGCCGCGTCGAGCACGTCATGCAGCACGAGGGATTCCACCAGTTCGCGTGGAGCCGCTTCGGCGGCGACTTGCCGCCCTGGGTCAACGAAGGCCTCGCCGAGTTCTTCGGCGAATCCATCCTCGTCGGCGACAAGCTCGTCCTTGGCCAGTCCAACAAGCGCGTCATCGACGCCGTCAAGGACGCGATCGAGCGCGAGCAGTTCATCGAATTCCGCGCCATGCTCACGATGGACGGCTTCACGTGGAATCACGCCGTCGCCAACGGCAACGCCTCGCTTCAGTACCACCAGGCGTGGTCGATGATCCACTTCCTCGTCTATGGCGACGGCGGCAAGTACGTCGGCGCTTTCGAGGCCTATCTGCGCCTGCTCAACAACGGCGTGCTGAGCGAGGAGGCGTTCATCCGCGCTTTTGGCGCTGCGGACATCGACGGCTTTCAGCGCCAATGGCTGGACTACGCGATCAACGCCCGGCCGAGCGCGTTCGTCACCGCGCTCGAACGCGCGGAGTTCCTCGCAGAAGGCCTCGCGGAATTGAAACGGCGCGGGACGCTTCCGAACACCCTCGATGAGCTGAAGTCGAAGCTGCGAGAGATCAACTTCACCTACTCGCTGGATCGTCACGGCCTGAACGTCGTGCTCGACGCCAAAGACGACGCGCTCTTCACGATTCCGCTGGATGACCTGACGGCCGAGCAGCCGGTCTTCGAGCTCCAGCCGTTCGATCTGGCGCGCCAGCCGCTGCGTGTGCGCAAGGTGGAGGAAACCGACCCGACGCCGCCTTCGATCGAAACTGCGGGCCTCAAACCCAAGCGCCTCGGCGTCGAATGGGAACGCGACAGGAAGACGAAGAAGCTGCGCTACGTGATCCGAGTTCGGTGAGCAATGAGAGATGAGGCGAAGACGCAGGCGGGCAAGCGAGATGCGCCGCGACAGTTCACGATCATTCGTTCACGCCTGAATCCCCTTTGATTCCGCGGCGACCTCTTCGCCGATCTCCTCGGCGATGTCGCGCACGCTGGATGAACCCTCGAGCGGCGGGGCGGCGGGCCCGATCGGGGCGATCTGCGCCGCGTCGCGCTCTTCTTCGGTTGCCAGCAGCCTGATCCGCCGCCACTTGCCGCTCTCGAAGCGGACCGCCATCGTCACGCCGAAGATGATGATGTACGCCGACGCGGCGATCCACGGCCCGACGGATTCGATCTGCGGCGCGACCTTCACGAGCAGCCAGCCCAGACCGATGATGAACAGCCACGAGTAGATGATCGTGACGTAGCCGGGCCAGACGGTGTCGCCGGCGCCGCGCAGCGCGCCGGTGTACAGAATCCCCAGCGCATCGACCGTCTGGAAGACCGCGGCGCAGATCATCAGCTTCGCGCCGATGCTCAAGATTGCGGCCGCCTCCTCAGGCGTCGCCTCGGATCGCGCGACGAACAGGTCCACGAGCGGGTAGCGGAAGATGAAGAAGATCAGCCCGCAGAGGGTCATATATGACATCGCCATGCGCAGCGCCAGCCGGGCGCGCGCCACCGCGATGTCCGGTTTGCCCGCGCCGATGTACTTGCCGACGAGCGACGTCGTCGCGACGGAGAATCCCACCGCGGGCATGAACGAGAGGTGCATGTATCCCAGCGCGATCCAGCCGGCGATCTGGTGGTTCGTGCCGAACGTGCCCACGAGCACGGACATGAAGATCGCCCAGCAGATGAGTTCGTTGCCGAACTGCGCCCCGGCTGGCCAGCCGATGCGGATGAGGTCCTTCATCGGCTTGAGTTGCAGTCGCCACTGGCTTCGCGAGCGCAGCTCGCGGTTCATCTTCGGCCCGAGGAACAGCGCCAGCGGGATGCCGATTTCGCACGCCGTGCCGCAGACGGTTCCGATCGCGGCACCATAGACGCCCATCGCGGGCACGCCGGGCACGCCGGGCAGGCCGAGCGAAGGCAGGCCCTTCTCGCCGAAGATCAGCACATAGTTGAACAGCACGTTGACGACGTTGCCGACCAGCGCGCTGAGCGTGACGATCTTCGGCCGGTGCAGGCCGAAGAAGTAGTGGTGCATCGCCTTGGCGCCAAGCAGGAGAAACGAACCGAGAAGGAGGATCTGCGCGTAGCCGGTTTCGAGCGGTTTGAGCTCCTCGAGGCGCGCCAGTTCCCATCTCGCCGTCGCCTGCTCCATCTCTGTTCCCGCCAGCGCCATCGCGTTGAACTGCGTCTGCTGATTGGCGTGAACAAGGTCGAAGACCCACGGCATGGCGGCCGCGTAGGGCACCATGAACACCGCCCACACGAACACCGCGAGCCACAGCCCCGCCCAGGCATACTTCGGCCCGTTCTGAGGCTTGCCCGCGCCGAGGTTCTGGCTGACGAACGTGTTGACCACAGTCAGCACGCCGAACGCCACCGCCAGCGGGAAGAACGACCAGATGCCGCCGTTGCCCTGCGCCGCGACGTGCAGCGGCCCGACCTGCCCGACCATCAGCTTGTCGATGAACTGCATGACCGTGTAGCTGGTCATGGTCAGCACCGTGGGCCAGGCGATGGACCAGACCTCGCGCAGGGCCGTCACGCCCGGCGCGGGGCTCGAAATGGAAACACCGTGAGACATGGCTGGTTCAGATTAACGGCCGCGCCGCCACCCCACTGACCGTCCGCGTCCGGCAACCGGTTCGGCGATGGTAGCCATTTGACCGGCCCCGACCACCCGCGGTTGCGCCGCAACCCGCGTTTTTTCGGTCCTGAGCCGACATTTGCCGCGACAAGGCGGAATCGCCACGACCGTTTGTCGGTTTCTGTATTGAGAAACCTCCGCAACCGGCGGATACTGATCCATCGAAGCTTCGCTCGGACCTTGCCGCGTCGGCGGCCCGCGCTCGACTCTTGCTCCTTCCAGGACACTCCCCATGCGCATCGGAACATTGACGATCGGCTTGTTCTGCCTCACCGTGACTGGAGCCGCGATCGCCTTCATCGCCGGCGCCGGCGCGGATTCCGGGTCCGCCGACAAGGCTCCCGGGCAATCCAAGAGCGAAGCGCGATGGGCGGCCCGGCTGGACGGGCTTGATCGGGCGCTGCTTGATGAGAACGTCGGCTACGCCCCCCCCCCGTTCACCGACGATCTCCTCTGGCCCGACAACTCGCTTGAACCCGATCAGCGCAACTTCGATGCTCTGCGCGGCAAGGTCGTGCTGCTGCAGTCCTGGACCAGCGACTCCGCCGCCGGACGCAACTGGCCCGATCGCGTCGGCAAGGCGCTCAACGACTTTCCAGCCGCCGACGTGCAGATTCTCGCCCTGCATACGCCCGCCAACGCCGACAACGCACTCACCTATCTCGAGCGCACGCCCCAGCCCGTGCCCGTCGTCATCGATCCCAGCGGCAAGTTCTGCGATGCCTTGGGAATCTACAAGCAGCCGGTGAACGTTCTGATCGATCGCAACGGCGAGGTGCGCTACGCCGGCCTGCGCCTCGAGTCGCTGCACGAAGCCGTCGCCAAGCTGGCCGCCGAATCCTTCGATGAGTCCAAACAACCCAAGCAGCGCGAAGGCGCGGCCACGTCGGCGCCGGCCGGCCAGTTCCCGCACTTCTCCGGCACGATCCGCTCCGCCAAGGACATTCGCGGCAAAGTCGCCCCGGATTTCCACGTGCAGCAGTGGATGACCGATCCCGTCGATCTGCAGGGCAAAGTCGTCGTGATCGACTTCTGGGCCACGTGGTGCGGCCCGTGCGTCGCCGCCATCCCGCACATGAACGAACTCGTCGATGCGTTCCCCGGCGAACTCGTCGCGGTCGGCATCAGCAACGAAAAGCCGGACAAGTTCGCCGCCGGAATGGAGAAGCTCGCGCAGCGCAACATCACCGCCAAGACGTTCCATTACGGCGTCGCGCTCGACCCCAACGCGAAAATGCAGAGAGCCATTCAGGTTCAAGGCATCCCGCACGTCATCGTGATGTCCAGCGACTGGGTCGTGCGCTGGCAGGGGCACCCGAGCGAATTGTCGAAGCAGGTCGTCGGCCAGATCGTCGCCGCCAACCGAGGCCAAACCGGCCGCTCGCGCAACCGCTGGCAGAAGAGCTGATCGCCTCCCACCAGGTACCACCATACGACGCTCCGCTGTGTACCACGGCCCTCCGAGACGCGGTCTTGCACCATCCCCAATCCCGCGTTCAAGCGTTAATCGGAGTCACTGCGTTCTTGCAAGTCTCCGGTTCTCTGGCGACATCTGACCCGCGCGCTCTGATCGTCGCGCCTGATTCTCAAGGGTGAAGCTGGGCAAACATCGTGACAAGACCCCCTTTTACTTTGCGCGCGCGTTACTGACGCATCGCAGATTCTCGGCGGATTTCACTTGACTTGCATTTCGGTTCTCCTTCTGGGAGCGGGGTCAGGGGTGTACGCGAGTTGGCGACTTGGTGATTTGTGGCGAGACCAGCGCCTTCCTCCGTGTCTCAGTGTCGCCGTGGTCGATCCGTTGATTCGATTGTCAAAGCGCGTGCGTGAAAGGAAGAGTCCAAACGTCCAATTGAAAGAGCGTTGCGGCATTGTGCCTTCAAGACTCTCGCACGCTTCCCAAACCGATTGTCCCCCACCCCAGCACGAAGTCCAGCGCCCAACGGCGCGAGCGTCACGATTGCGCGCGCTTTCTGTCGCGCACGCGCAAGTTCACGCGATCGCGATGCGATCCGTTTCTCCGAGATGCCAAAAACTCCCGGCCGAAGCGTCGGCTTGGCAGTTTGCGCTCCAAGAGTCGGGACTTCCAATCGCGACTTCGCCAGCGCGAATCAATTTCGAAGGCGACGCTCCCGTCGAGCAATTCGGTGCCGGCGGCGGCAGTCACGGCCGGGGGTGGTGCTTCCGCACCACCTCGCGCAAGCGCGAGCGATCGACGTGGGTGTAGATCTGCGTCGTCGAAATGTCGCTGTGGCCAAGAAGCTCCTGCACGACGCGAAGGTCGGCCCCGCCGGCGAGCAGGTGGGTGGCGAAACTGTGGCGCAGCACGTGCGGGTGCACGTTGTGCAGGCCCGCCCACCGCGCGCAGCGCGTCACGATCTGCCAGACCGCGACTCGCTCCAGCGGCCGGCCGGTGTTGGAAAGCAGCAGCCGACCCTGGTCGCGCTGGTCGTTCCAACGCGTCAGGTGCGGTCGAAGCTCGGCGAGATAGGCGTCGGCGGCGAGCTGCGCCGGCTCGCCGATGGGAATGAGCCGCTGCTTGTCGCCCTTGCCGGTGACGAGCAGCACGCCGAGCGTGCGGTTGTATTCGTTGGTCCGCAGGTCCGCGACTTCGCTGGCGCGCAGGCCGCCGGCGTAGAGCAGTTCGAGCAGGGCCTTGTCGCGGCGCCAGAGGTTGCCGGTTTCGGGCGTCGGCGCCGCGAGCAGCCGCTTCATGTGTCGCGGGCTGAGCACGCCGGGCAGTTTCTTCCAGCGCGTCGGCGTTTCGAGCAGGCGCGCGGGGTCGCGGTCGATGCGATGGTTGGCGTGGAGGAAGCGGAAGAATACGCGCCACGTCGCCAGGTGGCGCACGATGGAGCTTGGCTGCATCGCGCGTTCGCGATGAAGCTGCTGCATGTGCTCAGCGAGATGGCGCGCGGTGACGTGCGCGACGTCGGTGACGCCGCGGTCGAGGAGAAACGACGTCAGGTCGCGCAGGTCGCGGCCATAGGCTTCGAGCGTGGCGCGCGCCAGTCCCGCTTCGACGCGCAGGTATGTGAGAAATTCACGTACCGGTCGCGCATAAGCGGCGTGGGGCGTTGACGGCGATGGGCACAGGGACGCCATGAGCGGTCACGGAAATGAGCGCCGACGCTTCGGATTCGCTGCGGCGCGATGGACGCTCGGACCTTTGGGCCGCGTGCTCATCTCGATTGATGCGGTGAAACATCGGGCAGCCGTGGAACGCGCCGAAGCAGACGCTGAAGGCCTGATCGATGCGGCCGAGGCTGAAGCGGTGCATGCATCGCGGATCGTTGCGATCCACGTGCGGGCAGCAGGAAGAGCCGCGTATGTGTCCGTCATCCATGACGATGGCCTTGCGAATTGTCGCACAGGGGAAATCGGACTGGCGGACCGCGTGGGGACAGAAATTGAAGGGGGTGATGGAAGTCACGCCGGACCTGAGTCTTCGAAGGTCCGGGTTGGTCTGGTGATCTGGTGATCTGGTGATCTGGTGATCTGGTGATCTGGTTGTTTGGACATCAAGTCTCCCCGTGCGCAATTCGTGCGCTGAAGAAAGCGCATCGGAATCGCAGTGCGCAATTGACGCGCGGGCGAGCACCTCGCTGCGCGTGTTCCAGGCGCGGCACGTGGATTGCATCGATGCATCGGTGTTCGCATGGCAGGCAAAGGAGTGCAGCGTGCAGAACGGCATCGATGAGGTTCGCAAATCAACACGGCCGCGACGATCCGCGAGCGGGATCGACTTCCCCCCCGGCCTTGCGGTTTCCCGGCGGACCCAATCCGCGGTTGTGCGCCCCGAGCCCGCTGCGCAGTCCGTGGGCGAGTCAATCGTTCGACTCGCCCATATCGCGACGGCGATTCATCTCGAGGAACAGGCCGCGCGCGTCAGGCTCGATGCGGCTGGTACGCACGAAGCCGGCGAGATGCGCGAACGGGCGTCGGCGGAGCCACGAATATGAACTACGGCCTCTATCTTTCAGCATCCGGCGCGATGACGAACCTGCACCGCCAGGACGTCGTCGCCAACAACCTCGCCAACGCGAGCACGATCGGCTTCAAGCCAGATTCCGTCGTGCTCACGCAGCGCCTGCCCGAGCGCCTCGAAGATGCGCACGCCGGCGATCCGCAGTGGCTGCTCGAACAGCTTGGCGGCGGGACGCTGGTTCATCCGACGATCACGCAGTTCACGCAGGGTTCGCTCGCCGGTTCGCCCAATGCGACGGACATGGCGCTGATGGGCGACGGCTTCTTCGTGCTGCGCGATCCGGACAGCGGGGGGGGCGCCGGCGGCGGTCAGGACGCGATTCGATTCACGCGCGACGGCCGCTTCACCATCAACGATCGCGGCGAGTTGATCTCCGCCGGCAGCGGGCTCAACGTGCTGGACGTCAACGACAAGCCCATTCGCCTGGACCGCAAAGCGGAGATGCGCATCGACGCGGACGGCGGCATTCGC
>CAZLDF010000499.1:0-3046 GCA_964558095.1 uncultured Isosphaeraceae bacterium
TCGTCACCGAGCTTGGCGGGCGCGAAGTGAAAGTCTCCGGCGGGCCGCACGCACAGTTCATGCGAGGCGAAGAGTTCTACGTGTGCCTGCAGGGCGACCCGAATCGGCCGCCCGATCCGGTCATCGACCCCGTCACGGGCAAGCCGATCAAGGCGCGCATCGCGCGCTCGGCGCGGGTCGCGACGGAAGCGCTGCTGTGGGGCGAGAAGCCGACGGACGTGGACTTGCGCGGCGCCGTCCTGCTTCGACTGCCGCCGCCGGGCGTGCTCATCGACGATGAATCGCCCCCGCCCGCGGCGGCGCAGGCGAGCCTGACGGAGCCGTGATAAGCGCGATCGCCGTTGGTCATGCGCGCCCACGCCGGACCTGACTCTGCGAAGGTCCGGGTCTGATGTGAACTGGCGTTGAAGCCTCTACCCGGACCTTCGTCGAAGACTCCTCATGTCCGGCGTTCGCGACGCGGTTTCATTGCCCCGTCCTTTCACGCCGACTATCCTGTGCCTCTCGCGGCCGAGTACCCAAGTGGACCAAGGGGACGGATTGCAAATCCGTTATTCGTGGGTTCGAATCCCACCTCGGCCTTTCCCCGGGGGGCTTCGCTCAAACTGGTGAAATCCGCCGCCGTCCTCCTCGTTCAGACCCTTGAGGACGGTGAAGGGCGTCGCGCGTCATTCGCGCTCGCCGCGGTCCTATCATGTCCGCGAAGCCGCAGGAGAAGCTCATGTCCGTTGCGAAACTCGATTTGCTGTTCCGCGTTCGCATCCTCCGCAGGCTCGTGGCGATCATCGCGATGGTTCTTGTCGTGGGCGCGTGGACCCGCCCCGCCGCGGCGCAGGCGATGCCCATTTTCGCCGACCCCATCACCACTCCCGAACTCATGCGCTACGCCGACCTGCTCGATCTTTCCGATCAGCAGCGCCAGGCGCTTGAACCGATGCACGATCGCTATCTCGAGTCGTTCCGTCGGCTGCGCGACGGCGACATCCAGGAATTCCAGGACGACATCCTCAACATGGGCATGACGTTCATGCGCGGCGGCTTTCAGATTCCGCCTCGCGAAGAACTCGAAAGCGTCATCGCACAGACCGAAGCCGTGATCGACAAGATCGAGGCGGTGGATCGATCGCTGTTCAACGAGATCGCGACGATCCTGAGCGAATCGCAGCAGCTCAAGCTTCCGCGGGTTCGCACGGCGAGAACGCTCGAGCTTTATCGCAACATCGCGATGGAGGCCGGGGGAGAGTTCAACCAGGGCGCGTCGGTGAACGTGACGCGGCTGGTGCTCGACTTGGAGCTGTCGCCGCAGCAGTTGGAAGCCGTCGAACCCGTGCTCGCTTCATACGACAGCGCGTTGGTGGGCCGCACGCGCGGCGTGTACAACGCGCTCAAGGACGCCGCAACCTATGTCCTCGACACCATCGACGAACTGGGTCTGCGCGGCATGACGCCCGACAAGATCGTGCAGCTTGGGCAGGACGAGACATTCCTCGAGTCGCTGCAAACGCGATTCGACGAAGGCAGCAAGCCCTTTCAGGACGCCGTGCATCAGCTCAGCCAGCTCAACCTGCGCACCTATCGCAGCCTGACGCCGCTGCTGCCCGTCGAAGTCGCGAGCGAGCTTCGCCACGAGTATTACCGCGGCGCGTTCGGCGAGGTCTATGACGGGCCGGGCGAGTGGCGCCAGCGCTACGACCGCGCCCTGCTGTTCAAGGACCTCGACGAAGACACGCGCAATCAAATCTCGCTGCAACGAGACAATTTCGTCCGGCAGGAAGATCAGCTTGTCGATCAGATCGTCGGCGAATGCAACGAATCGCGGCAATATCGAACATTCGCGGTGCTCAGCGGACAGGCCGACGATCCCCACGAAACGAAGATTGAAGAATTGCAGCACCGCGTCGCAGCCATTGATGAATCCGCCAACGCGGCGCTTGATGCGCTGCTGGGGCCGAAGCTGGCGGCGGCGCTGAACGAAGCCCCGGCCGTTGTCGAATCCGAGTCGATGCAAGGCGTGGTCGTGCTTCAATCTGGTGGTTCCGGCGGGGGCGAAATCCGCAGCGAAGTGCGCGTCGTCGGCAACGCGCTGCGCGACGAAATCCAGCTCCCGACCGCCATGGGCGCGAAGGAGGCCCGCCAGTTCGCCGCGCTCCTGCAACTCCCCGCCGATCAGCAGCCCATCTTCGACACGCTCTACGACGGCTATCGGGCGCAGTACGAGGAGGCCCGAAACGCGGCCGACGGCAACGACGAAGACGTCTCCGACTCCTCGACGGGCAGCGACGCGTCCGCCGAGGGAGATGACGGCAAGCCGCAAACGCCTCCGGCGCTTCGCATGAAGAAACGTCTGGCGGCGCTCTCTTCGATCGATCAGTCGTTCTTCGACGACGTCAGCCTGGTGGTCGAGGGCGACGCGCGGCAGTCGGTGGTGACGCGCTTGCGCGAAGCGCGCCGCCGCGCTGTCCTCAATGAAGCGTCGAAATCACTCGGCAACGCCTGGGGGTTTTCCTTCGGCGATGAAGAGTCGTACATGGAGATCGTCGGCATCGCGCTTGAAGGGCAGTTGCCGCCCGACGCCTTCGCGTCGCTCGATCCGGTGTGGGCCGAATACGAGACGCGTGCGGGCGCGTTGTGCGAATCGCGCTACGAATTGGCCGTGGCGCAGCGCCGCCGCTTCGACGCGTTCATGAAGGCCCAGGAGGCCGGCGAGGACGCTGCCGGCGCCGCCGCCACGCTGCACCAGAAATGGCGCGAACGGCGCGAAGCGTTCCGCGCCGCCAACCGCGAGCTGGCGAACCTGAACCGCGAGATCGTCGGGCGAGTCGCCGACCAGCTTCCCGGCGACGCCGCGTGGAACCTGCGATACGCCTACAACACCCAGGCCTACCCCGACATCTTCCGCGACAGCCAGCGCGTCGAAACGTACTTCGACCAGGCCCTGCAACTGGAGAGCCTCTCGCACGAGCAGCGAAGCCGCGTCTCGCAAATCACCAGCGAGTTCCGCGACCGCTACTTCGCGCTCAGCGAATCGATGATCGACCTGCGCCAG
>CAZLDF010000500.1:0-9349 GCA_964558095.1 uncultured Isosphaeraceae bacterium
GCCACTGGCCGAAGACGCGATCACAGGCGGGACGCCTGTGCCACTGGCCGAAGACGCGATCACAGGCGGGACGCCTGTGCCACTGGCCGAAGATGCGATCACAGGCGAGACGTCCCAATCTTCGCGACCGCGCGATTGCACGTTCGGCCCTCACCCCGGCTCCTCTCCCACCCCCCCCAAGGGAGAGGGGGGTTACGCCTTGGCCAGGACTTCCTCGCGCAGGCGATCGGGCATGACTCTGTATGCGGCGGGCTCCATCGTGGAAGTGGCGCGGCCTTGCGTCATGCCGCGGAGCGTCGTGGTGTAGCCGAACATTTCGCTGAGGGGGACTTCGGCGGTGATGATGCGGACGTTGCCGCGAAGCTCGGAGTCGGTGATGTTGCCGCGACGTGATGCGAGATCGCCCGAAACCGAGCCGAAGTATTCATCGGGGGTGACGACGACGACCTTCATGATGGGTTCGAGCAGCGCCAGGCCGGCCTTGGTGCATGCTTCGCGGAATGCGAGCGCGCCGGCCTGCTCGAAGGCGATCTGGCTGGAATCGACATCGTGGTAGGAGCCATAGATGAGTTCGCACTTGACGTTGACGACGGGGTAGCCGCCGAGGATTCCCGACGCGGCTGCCTGTCGCACGCCGTACTCGACGGAGGGGATGAACTCGCGCGGGATGACGCCCTGTGAGATTTCGTCCACGAAGACGACGCCGTTCTCCATTTCCAGTTCCTGGGCCTCGGCCTCGGCGGCGGTGATGGGCGAGACGTTGATGACCGCGTCGCCGTATTGACCGCGTCCGCCGGTCTGCTTCTTGAACAGGCCGCGAACTTTGTTGGCGCTTCCGGTGATGGTTTCGCGATAGGAGACGCGCGGCGTGCCGACCTTGACGCCGATCTTCATGTCGCGAATGAGCTTGTTCTTGACGATCTCCAGGTGCAGCTCGCCCATGCCGGCGATGATCGTTTCGCCGGTTTCATCGTTGAAGCTGGAGCGGAACGACGGGTCTTCGCGGCGAATGACGCCGAGGGCTTCGGAAAGCTTCTTCTTGTCCTCGTTGGTGTTGGGCTCGATGGACATGGAGATGACGGGCTCGGGGAAGTCCATCTTCTCGAGGGTGATGGGGTTGTCCGCGTCGCACAGCGTGTCGCCGGTGTAGGAATGCTTGATGCCGATGACGGCGACGATCTGCCCCGCGCCGGTGCTTTCCAGCGGCTCGCGGTTCTTGGCGTGCATCTCGAAGATGCGCGAGATGTTCTCTTTCTTGCCGTTGACGGGGTTGAGCACGCGCGTGCCCTTGTCGAGCTTGCCGGAGTAGATGCGGACGTAGGTGAGGTCGCCGTGGGAATCGGAGACGACCTTGAAGACGAGTGCGGAGAAGGGAGCGTCCTCGCTGTGGGGGCGCGTGAGCTTTTCGTGCTTGTCGCGCGGATTGACGCCTTCGACTTCGGGCACTTCAGTGGGATTGGGCAGATAGTCGATGACGCCGTCGAGCAGGCGCTGCACGCCGATGTACTTGAGCGCCGAGCCGACGAAGACGGGGTAGCATTCGCGCGCGATGGTGCCCTTGCGGACGGCGGCGCGGATTTCGTCGGCGGTGATCGAATTCTCGTCATAGAGAAACTTCTCCATGAGGTGGTCATCGAGCTCCGCGGCCTTTTCGACCAGCTCGTGACGCCAGAGCTGCGCCATGTCCTTCATGTGGTCGGGGATTTCGCGCTGCTCGACTTTCGCGCCCAGCTCGGAGGAATCGAAGTAGTAGGCGGTCATCGCCAGCAGATCGATGATGCCTTCGAAGGTCTGCGAAGCGCCGATGGGAAGCTGCACGGCGATGGCGTTGGCGCCCAGGCGCGACTTCATGGTGTCCATGCAGAACTCGAAGTCGGCGCCGATCTTGTCCATCTTGTTGACGAAGCAGATGCGCGGCACCTTGTAGCGGTCGGCCTGGCGCCAGACGGTTTCCGACTGCGGTTCGACGCCCTCCTTGCCGTCGAACACCGCCACCGCGCCGTCGAGCACGCGAAGCGAGCGCTCGACTTCGATGGTGAAATCGACGTGGCCGGGGGTGTCGATGAGGTTGACCTTGTATTCGACGCCGTTGCGGTCCCAGGGGCAGGTGGTGGCGGCGGACTGGATGGTGATGCCGCGCTCCTGCTCTTCCTGCAGGAAGTCCATTGTGGCGGTGCCTTCGTGGACTTCGCCCATTTTGTAGCTCTTGCCGGTGTAGTAGAGCACGCGCTCGGTGACGGTGGTCTTGCCGGCGTCGATGTGGGCGCAGATGCCGATGTTTCGAACTTTGGTCAGGTCGGTGGCCATTGTGGTGTTCTGCCGCGGGCTTCTTGGGCGTCGGACAGGCGGGGAAAGCGGTGCGTCGTCTGGGGAGCAACCCTTGCCGACCGTCGGCAGGGGCGGGAATCGGTCGATGGAGCGAACCCTGTGATCGCGCGGGGCGACCATGTCGGTTCGGCAGGTTGAATTGACTGAACGGTCCCCCTGGGAGCGCCTCGCGGCGATTGAAGCGTGGGCGGAGCGCTGGGGTGGGGCGCGGCATTCAGTCCCGTCGTCGGCCCGGTTTACGCCGGGTCCGATTCAGGACGTGCTCAGCGCAAACGGGCATCCTCGTCTTCGTCGTCGCGCAACGGTCTTGTCTCCTTCCGTTGCCGTCAGTCCCGCCTCTCGCGTGGAGTCGTGGGGGCTGACGAGGCGCCTTGAGTTCTGGATATCATCGGTCCGCAAGCGGCCGAATCGCATTGATCGGCCGGACGTGGGCCGATATTCAGCGACTTTGCTGAATCGGTCATGGTAGCTGTGCGGGGGGGCAAGTCAAAGGAGTGCTACCCCGGCGCGGTACCTCGGCTCTCAGAGCGGCGAGGGTGGCGCACCTCGGCTAAGTGAGCCGTGGTACCGAGCGACGGCTCGGAGAGCCGCGGTACCGAGCCGTGGTACCGGTTGCGGTACCGGTTAAATGCAGCGGACGAGGCAGTCGCGATCGATCCGCAGGCGGGTGATGAGCGGCGCGATGTCGTCGATGTATCGCCGGCCGTCCTTGAAGTAGCCGGCGGTGGGCTTGAGCTCGGGAAGATGGCTCTGGAAGTAGCGGTTGAGCCGTGCCATGACCAGTTCGCGGGTGTATTTGGCCGTCATCGACGCCAGCGCGACGGGCAGATGCCGAGTCTCAGCTTCAACGACGAACGTGACCGTCAGCTCGCGGCCGGCCTGGCGAATGTGATAACGCGAAAACTCCTCGGTTTCGTCGAGAATGCGGATGCTGGAATCGGGCCAGGCGGTCTGCAGTTCATCGCGATAGTGGGTGCGCCCGCCGTGGCGGTCGATGACGATTCGCGGATGGACATCGGGCCACTGGTTCCAAATCGCGTCGGCGGTTCGCAGGGCGGCGGTCATGTTGACGCTTGATTTGTTGCGCGTGTCGCGCACCTGCCGGTTGAAGTCGGCGGGGTCGATCGCGTCGCAAAGCAGATGGCTGAACTGCACGCCCGCGTTGTCGCACGCTCGCGCGAGCTTCGCGGCGACGACGCGAAGCTGATCGACGCTGTGCGCCACTGGCAGCGGGACTTCCGAAGTCAGCCACGGATGACGCGCCACGCGAACGCCCAGCCAGTTGAAGAAGTCGATATCCTTGACTGGGCAGGGACAGCGCATGAGCGTGAAACCCAGCACGCCGCGCTCGAGCGTCTTGAGCGGGTGAGTTTTGACGCTGCCGTTGGCGCCTTTGAGCTTCTTGGAATCTTCGACGGCGACGCGGCGCCGCGTGTCGCCGCCCTTGCGGCAGACCGCAGCCTTGAGCAGCTTCCACAGGTCCGGCGCGGCGCCGGCGGCTGCATCATGGTCCTTCAGCACGAAGACGCTGGCGGCGACGCACAGCGGCCCCAGCACCGGGCCATAACCCGCTTCATCAATTCCCGCGTACACCAACACGCCAGGCATTGTGCGCCGCAAGTCAGGTTTTCGCCAGCGCTTCGCGCGATTCACACGCTATCCACTGCGACGCGCGCGGCGGCGGACGCCGCGGACGCCGCGGCCGTCGGGGACGCCGGCGACAACGGCGCAGGCCGATGGCTGGCGAAGGTGTTCCAGCGGTTGCCCCCGCCGATCTCCGGCAACTCGACCTCGCATGGCGACTCTTCCATCTTGTAATCCCAGCGCCAAAGATAATGCCGCAGCTCGAGCAGCGACTCGCTGGGCGAGACGCCGATGACCAGATCGCCCCCGCCGCGGAGCGAGACGAGCAGCGTGGGATAGTTGATGCCATCCACCTGTCCGCTCGCGATGGCGGTGAACTGAATGTCCTGCGGCGCGATCCGGCTGCCGCGCACGCCGATCGCCCGCGCGAAGGGGATGCCGATGCCCGGCAGCAGCCGGATGGCGCGGTGATCGACGACGATCGTCCGCGGCAGGAATCGATTGACGAACGGCACGAGCCAGGTGACGGTGAAGCTGAGCAGGGCGGCGATGATGCAGACGCCGATCATCTCGGTCGTGCCGAAGTTCGGCCGCATGACCGTCGCGACCGCGCCCAGCGCCAGAATCGGCGCGCTGACGAGCACCGCGATCGTGACGGTCTGCTGGGCCGTCAGCGGCCGCTCGGAACTCTTGCCCAGCGAGCGCCTGATCGCCAGCGGTTCGAGCCAGCGGAAGCGCATGTTCTCCGGGTTCACGTTGGACCTGGCCAGCATCATCATCATCATGGCAAGTGCGACTGTGCGATTCACCGGCGGGCGAAGCCAGCGACGATGGGAAAAAGCGATCCTTCGCCCCTTGCCTGGCGCGTACAATCGCCACAGCTTATGACGTCCCATAAGGGCAAGGTGCTGGTGGCGATGTCCGGCGGCGTGGATTCGTCCGTGGCGGCGGCGCTGCTGCTGCGCGATGGTTATGAAGTGGTGGGGTGTTTCATGCGGCTGGGCTCGCCGGGCGAGTCGCTGGACGAGCTGCAGGAGTGCGACGCCGCGACCTTGCAGTCCGCGAGTCAGCAGCAGAGAGATTCGTGTGAAGTCGGTGCGCGCGGCGGGGTCTTCGGCTCGGAGAGCCGTGGTACCAAGACCGGTTCGGAGAACCGGGGTACCGAGAACGGCTCGGAGAGCCGTGGTACCGAGACCGGTTCGGAGAACCGGGTTACCAGGATCGGCCACCAGGGTTGCTGCTCGATCAACGATGCGGCCGATGCTCGCCTTGTCGCGGCGAAGCTCGACATTCCGTTCTACGTCTGCAACTTCAAGAAAGACTTCCGCCGGATCATCGACTATTTCGTCGGCGAGTACAACGCAGGGCGCACGCCCAATCCCTGCGTGCGCTGCAACGACTGGCTGAAGTTCGGCAAGCTGCACGAGTACGCGAAGCAGATCGACGCCGACTTCGTCGCGAGCGGGCATTATGCGCGGATTGAGTGGAGGGGAGCGACGGAGCGACCCGCCACGGCGGATAAACTTCTCGACGGAGCGACGAAGGGAGAGGCGAACGGTCACGCTCGTCCGATGCTTCTCCGCGGCGTCGATCACGACAAGGATCAGAGCTACGTCCTCTTCGGCGCGCCGCGCGAGCGGCTGCGTGAGATGCTGTTTCCGATCGGCGCGTTGCGCAAGTCGCGCGTGCGCGAGATCGCGCGCGAGCTTGACCTGCCCGTGTTCGACAAGCCCGACTCGCAGGAAATCTGCTTCGTGCCGGACAACGACTATGCGGGGCTGGTGAAGCGCCGTTCGCCGAGCGAGGTGCGCGCCGGAGCGATCGTCGATACAGCCGGCCGCACCATCGGCGAGCACGAGGGACACCAGCATTACACCATCGGCCAGCGTCGCGGCATCGGCATCGCGCGCAGCCATCCGCTCTACGTCATCGACAAGAACGCTGAATCGAACACCATCGTCGTCGGCGAGCGCGAAGCGCTCGAAGCGCGCGGCTGCATCGCGCGCGAAACCAACTGGTTGATCGAAGAACCATGCGATGATCGCTGGATCGAATGCGCAGCGAAGATTCGCTACAACGCGAAACCGCAAGCGGCGAAGGTGCGCCGAACCGGTCACGATGAGCTTGAAGTGGAATTCCACCAGCCGCAGTTCGCGATCGCGCCGGGCCAGGCGGTGGTGTGCTACGATGGCGAGATTGTTTTGTGTGGCGGGTGGATTGTTGCGGCGAGCGGCGCGGGCTAAGTGCGCCGCGGTACATAAACGAATTGCCGTCCGGTATCGCATCTTCGGCCATCGAGGCCGAAGATACGATCACAGGCGAGACGCCTGTGCCACTGTTCCGTTAGCCGCGAGCGGCATTGCGGGCATTGTGGATAACTCATGACTTCGTGAACGTCGTCACGATCGGATAACAGCTTGTTTTTCAGGGTCTTCTGAATTTCACGCGACGCTTCTCCACCGCTTGTTCACAAAACGAAATTGTGCTTGCAACGTATTGTGAGCGCGGTACATTTCGCACAGTTGACGAGCCAACGCCTGGAGGCGACGGGAACTCGAAAGAGGCCCGAAGCCGGCGAAGGGCAGGCGAATCAACGGTCGGGCTTCATGTCGAACTTCGGTTCGGCTCAGATGGACGCCGGGATGACCGATGGTCTTCGGACCATTGCGATGAAAGGTGCCGTCAAGGAGAAGCGCGGCGAGCCGTGCGATGAGCATCGGTTCCGGCGTGTCGCCACTCGGCGGGACAACGCCTTGCAGCGGATCACTGCTCTCAGCGATGTTCTTCGGAACTTCATTACGAGAGTACACCGCAGCCGGGCGCCGCAGGAGAGCGACAGCGGCCGAAAGTTCGGACGGTGTCGTGTCGGGCGCGCCTTGTGCGCGGTTCGGAGCGGCACGCGAACGGCATGGAAGGGAATGTCACCTCGGTGGCAGGAAAGCTTCCATGTCATGTTCGGGCCGGTAGATATTCCTCCACCGACCCGACTTGGGCCGCCGGATGCCCGCCACGGCAGGCAACCGGTAAGCTCGTGCGGTTGAGAGAGGCAAGGGTCGTGGGCCTCGCCGCCTCGTGCGTGCAGGGCCCGTTGACCCGAGCCTCATCTCGATCGACTACTGGCAAGACCCCCGCCTCGGCGAGGGTCTTGTCGGTTTTTGGGGGGAGGGAACTAACCACGGAGGCGCGGAGACACGGAGGGGATTTGGTGATTTGGTGATGTGGTGATTGCGTGATTGGGTGATCGTGTGATTGTCTCTCGGATAGCAATGGTCCGTTCAATCGCCAAATCACCAAATCGCAAGATCACCAGATCCACCCGGCATCGACTCACCCCATCACCCACTCACCAATTCTGCCCTCTCCGTGTCTCCGTGCTTCAGTGGTTGATAAAGTGGTCCTATGCCCCAGCCGCCCTTTGAGTGGTCGTTTCCGTACCCGTCGCAGCGCATGCCCGTCCTGGCGCGCAACGTCGTCGCGACGAGTCAACCCCTCGCGGCAATGGCGGGACTTCGAATGATCGAAAAGGGCGGCAACGCCATCGACGCTGCGATCGCGATGGCGATCACGCTCACCGTCGTCGAGCCCACCAGCAACGGCATGGGCAGCGACGCCTTCGCGCTCATCTGGGCGGGTGGCGGTCTGCATGGCCTCAACGCCTCCGGCCGCTCGCCCGCGAACCTCGATCGGTCGCACTATGAAGGCATGACCGAAATCTCCACTCGCGGTTGGGATGGCATGACCGTTCCCGGCGCGGTCTCGGCGTGGATGGAATGCTCGAAGCAGTTCGGCGCGCTGCCCTTCGCGGAACTCTTCGAGCATGCGATCAACTACGCGCGCGATGGATTTCTCGTTTCGCCCCAGACGGCGCACTACTGGAGCCGCGGCGAGCGCGCCTATCGCGGGTTCGATGAGTGGTTCAAGACGTTCGCGCCCGATGGGCACACGCCACGCGTCGGCGAGCAATTCCGCAGCGAGATGCATGCGAAGACGCTCGAAGCGATCGCATCGACGGGCGGCGAGGCGTTCTACCGCGGCGAGATCGCGGAGAAGATCGTCGCGGCATCGAAGGCCGCCGGCGCATCGTTCGCGCTCGATGATCTTGCTTCGCACAAGCCCGACTGGGTGCGTTCGATTTCAGTGAATTATCGCGGCCTCGACCTGCACGAGATTCCACCCAACGGCCAGGGGCTCGTCGCACTGATCGCGCTCGGAATCCTGCGGCATTTCGATATGCCGTCGATTCCTGTCGATTCCGCGGAAAGTCAGCACCTGCAAATCGAAGCGATGAAGCTGGCGTTCGCGGACGGCCACCGGTACATCGCCGACCCGAAATGGATGGATGTTTCAGTCGAGTCGCTGCTGGATGATGCGTATCTGCAATCGCGCGCGAAGCTGATCGATCGCGCTCGTGCGCAGGACTTCAAGCACGGCGTGCCGAAGCCCGGCGGGACGGTCTATCTGACCGCCGCCGACGCCGAGGGGAACATGATTTCGTACATCCAGTCCAATTACACGGGCTTCGGCAGCGGCGTGGTCATCCCCGGCACGGGCGTCGCGATGCAGAACCGCGGCTGCTGCTTCACGCTGGAGAAGGGCCATCCGAACGAAGCAGGGGGGGGCAAGCGGCCGTATCACACGATCATCCCCGGCTTTGTGATGAAGGGCGACGAGCCGGTGATGAGCTTCGGCGTCATGGGCGGCTACATGCAGCCACAGGGACACGCGCAAGTGATGATGCGCCTCGCGGATCATCACCAGAATCCCCAGGCGGCGATCGACGCCCCGCGCTGGCAGGTGATGAAGGGGCTCGAAGTGCTCATCGAGCCGGGCTTCAACGCGGACGTCTATGAGAAGCTGCGCGACATGGGACACGATGTGCGCATCGCCCAGGCGCGAACCGTCGAGCACGGCCGCGGCCAGGCGATCTACAAACTCGACGACGGCTATCTCGCGGGGAGCGACGGCCGTGCGGATGGACTGGCTATGGGATTCTGAGTCCTGCCGGCTATCATCAAGAACATGGGTCTGATACACGTCGATGGCCAGGTCAGCACAAACGGAACGGCGCGCAACGTACAGTTCCTCGTTGACAGCGGCGCAAGTTATACCTTGTTGCCGCGTGACGTGTGGCGGGATCTGGGCCTGAAGGAAACGCGGCGGATGACGTTCTCGTTGGCCGACGGAACGAAGGTCGAGCGCGGCATCAGCGAGTGCTACATCCGCCTGCCGCAGGGCGAAGGGCACACGCCGGTCGTGCTCGGCGAAGAGGGCGACGAAGCGCTGCTGGGCGTGGTCACATTGGAAATCCTGGGGCTCGTGCTCAATCCGTTCAATCGCACTCTGCATCCCATGCGGCTGATGCTGGGCTAAGCGCCGCGTGGCCTTCCTCGAAGACTCGTCAGACCACGGCACCCGCTGACGCTGGGCTGAGTGCGGT
>CAZLDF010000501.1:0-3483 GCA_964558095.1 uncultured Isosphaeraceae bacterium
GGCGACTTCTACATGCTTGAAGTCAACACGCGTGTGCAGGTCGAGCACCCCGTGACTGAAATGATCACGGGCGTGGATATCGTCAAGGCGACGATCCAGATCGCCGCGGGCGAGAAGCTGCAGTTCCAGCAGCGCGACATCGTCGTCCGCGGCCACGCGATCGAGTGCCGCATCAACGCCGAGGACCCCGATCGCAACTTCATGCCGCAGGCGGGCGTGATCGAGGTGTTCAATCCGCCCGGCGGGCCGGGCGTGCGCGTCGATTCGCATGTCGTGCCGGGCTATCGCATCCCGCCCAATTACGATTCGATGATCGGCAAGCTCATCGTCCACGGCCGCGACCGCGAGGAAGCGATCAACCGCATGCGAACCGCGCTCGCTGAATTCGAGATCGGCCCGGGCAAGACAACGATTCCGCTGCATCGAAGATTGCTCGAAGAACCGGCGTTCGTCGAGGCCGAGTTCGACATTCATTACGTCGAGCGATTGCTCGCGGACGATGCGCGGAAGCTTGGAGGGGGAACGGGCAACGCGGCGTGAATCGAACGAACGCCGCACGTCAGACCACAGTCGCGGGCAAACTGCCGGCAGAGTATCGACGCCTCCAAAGCTGGCTGCGCGATAGATCCGCGGCAAATGCCGGACGTGCGGCTCTCACCCCAACCCTCTCCCGAAGGGAGAGGGAGTTTTGAAATAGCTTCTTGCACGCTCCTCGTGGCCTTCGCTCCTGTCGTCGCTCAGGCCGTGGCGCCGGCTCACCGCGGCGGCACAGCCCGCACGTTGCTCGTGCCGACCGTGATCTCGCCGCATTGAAGGCCCGCGATGGTGGCGCCTTCGGTGACGGTGAACAGCAGGTACATCGTGTTGCCGCCGGTGGTGGGAATGGGAGGCAACGCGGAAAGTTCCGACAATCCGCCGCCGCGATCGATGT
This sequence comes from uncultured Isosphaeraceae bacterium, assembly GCA_964558095.1. Taxonomy (GTDB): domain Bacteria; phylum Planctomycetota; class Phycisphaerae; order Phycisphaerales; family SM1A02; genus CAZLDF01. The sequence continues at coordinate 932 of CAZLDF010000501.1, forward strand.
TGACTTCGGTGAGGTCCGGTCGGACATAGATGTACCCGATGGGCCGATACGCGCCGCCGAGTTGATCGACCAGCGCCATCTCGTCGTCGCCGGCGGTCTGGTCGCGGATCTCGCCGAAGAGATTCGCGGGCGAGTTGCGGCTGACGTTGACCTGGACGATCACGGTGCCCTTGGGGGCGTAAATGCGATCGATGCGCAGGGCTCGCGAGATCGAAGTGTCGCTCTTGCCGATCTCGCCGAAGCCGGAATCGAGGAAGTACTTGTTGTCCACTTCGACGGTGCTGAGCGAGCCCGAAAGCGTGTTGACGCTCAGGCGCAGGCCGCGCAGGCTGTCCGTCACCTCGATGGCCGGGCCGATGTTCGGCGCCAGAGGGTTCAGCGCGATGACAGCCCCGCCCGACTGCGAGAGCAGCGCGCTCAGCATGCCCGGCCCGATCGCCGTGCCGCCGGGCTGCGGCGTCTGGGGCACTTCCACGCGCGTGTTGCGAACCTGAAGGAATCGCGGGATGAAACTCGGCGGGAGGCGGAACTCGAACACGACGTCCGCGGATTCCTTGCCCGCGACGCTGGTGACGTAGTGCGTGATGTCCTCGAAACTGAACTCGCCCGGAACTTGACCGGTCGCCTGCGCCCAGCGCAGCGGGTGAACCACGCGCGCCTCGCCGCCGGCGCCGGAACTCTTGTATTCGATCAGCCGCACCTGCGCTTGCGAAAGCGTCAACTGCTCGTTGAAGTCACGCGCCTCGCGGCCGAAGGAAACGTGCAGGCGATAGATCGGCGAGCCCTGATCCCAATACGCCGCCTTGATGCGAACGGCCTTGGGCTGCATCGCAAGCTGTCCCTGGCCGTCGTCGTAGGAATCGCGGACCAGCGACGCCTGGCGGTGAAGCTGCGGGCTGTAGTGCGCCATCGGCCGGCGCTCGAAGTCCGGGTAGAGCGCGCCGACGCTGAGAAAGCTGTAGAACTTCGCCGTTAGTTCCTCGACCGGGAGCCACATCGGACTCAGCCGCCCATCGACGACGCGCCCGTCCCGGCCGCGCCCGTACGCCTGATATCCCATGATCTCCTTGTGAGACTGAAGAAAGCCCGCGCCAATGAGCAGAATGCCCATCGTCAGTATCCCCGCGCCCAGCCCAAGACCTCCGCCGAAGATCATGTTCGCCCACTGCGGCAGCGTGATGTTCGCGCGAATCGTCTTGTCGGTGATCAGGCGCAGAATCACAAGCGAGATGGCGAAGAGGAGCACGAGGCTCACGCCCCAGGCGAAGCCGTCGAACCCCGTGCCGCGAATCATCGCGAACGCGGCGTACTCCCACAGGCCGAACGCGATCGCGCCCGCTGCGATCACCGCCAGCAAATGCAGCAGCGCGCTGAGCACGCCCTGATTGGCCCACCAGTAGGCGATCAGGATCACGAACAGGATGACGCCGATGTTGAAGATGATGTCCATGATGCGGCCCCGTGATGATCTGGTGACTGGTGATCTGGTGATTTGGTGATTTGGTGATTTGGTGATCTGCGATCAGCGTGGCGTCCCACGCCTAGTCCCTAGTCCCTAGTCCCTAGCCCCTCTAGTCCCTAGTCCCTGGTCCCTAGTCCCTAGTCCCTACTCCTACTTCCATACGCTCACAGCGCGGCGGAGGGTTCAGCCTGATTGCTCCGGGCGGCAGCTTCGGTCGGCGCGGTGACGCGGATGACCTCCTGGATCGACGTTTCGCCGCTGATGACCTTCGAGAGCGCCGCTTCCTGAAGGTACATCATCTTGTTTCGCCGGGCGTGGGCGAGGGCCGCCTTGAGGTCGCCGGTGCTGAGAATCTTGCGGATTTCGTCGTCGATCATCATCACCTCGAACGCCCCGGTCTGGCCGAGGTAGCCGATGCCGTTGCACACCGGGCAGTTCTCGATCTTATTCTTCACCTGCACCTTGCCGCTTTCGCGGAAGAACTGGCTGACCCGGCCGGCGGGAATGTTCAGCTTCTTAAGCTGCTCGGGCGTCGGCGCATACGACTGCTTGCAATTGGGGCAGAGCGTGCGCACCAGGCGCTGGTTGACGGCGCAGCGGACGCCTCGCGTCGCCTTCTTCACGTCGCCCACGAGCTTCACCCACGTGCGAATGAGATCGACGATCGTCGCCGACGCGATGGGAACGTAGATCAGCGGCCCATCCAGCCCCGGTTCCGCTGCGACGCGCGCCGCTTCGTGCTCGCGAATGTCCATCGCCAGCACGATGTCCGGGTCGCGCCGCAGGATCGATTGCAGGTGCGTGCCGTAATCGACATCCTGGTTCTTCGCGTCGTACTGCACGTGATCGACGCCGTCCAGACGATGCATCACTTCCAGTTCCAGCGTCTTGATGTTGCTGGTGTAGGCGTCGTGACGACTGAGGAAAGCGTAGGCGCTGGTGGTGAGACCGTGGCCCGCCGGCCCTCCCAGCAGCACGATGCCGTGAAGGTTCTGCGGCTGCTCGAGCGTCCGCAGCGCTTCGAGCTGCCCGGGCAGCAGGCCCAGCGCATCGAACGGCCGGGCGAGTTGCTTCTCGCGGTCGATGTCGA
>CAZLDF010000502.1:0-2507 GCA_964558095.1 uncultured Isosphaeraceae bacterium
GCCGCGTTCAATCGCATCACCCACAGTCGCTGGACGGCCTGCGGCGTGAGAAACGCCTGCTCGGGCAGGTCGAAACGCTCCCGCAGTTCCCGGCCGCCCTGTCGCGAAACGTGCTCGATGTGATCGTCGTGGAAGATCATGGTCGCTTCGACTTTCTGCCTGGACATGTCCTGCACGGACCGAAGCTCCAGCGGCGCGCCGTCGATGCTTTCCAGCCAATGCGTCTGCATTGCGATGTTCATTTCGATCGGGCCGCGCTTCATGGCGAAGTGCGTTTCGGTGCTGGTTCGGAAGCGCTCGCCGTCGGTCTCGACGAATTCGCGCATCCAGCCGGCGGGGGCGTCGGCGATTTCGAGCACGTACCAGCGCTCGGAAGCCTCCTGCCAGGCGACGTCGCGCTGCGGCGCTGCCGGCGCTGCATCCTGAGCCGCGCGCACGTCCAGCCTCGCGGCACACATCGTCGCGACCGCGATGCACGCGCACAGCCAGCCACCCAGTCCACACCGCCGCATTCGCATTTCATCCATGAGCTTCCAATCTCCGAAATCGAACACAATGCAATTCGACAATCCGATCGCCAAATCACCAAATCAACCCGGACCTTCGCAGACTCAGGTCCGGCGTTCACCCAATCCTACCGCCTCGCCTCACTGCGGCTTCAGCAGCGGAAAGAGAATCACGTCGCGGATGCTCTGGCGGTTGGTCAGAAGCATCACGATGCGATCGACGCCAAGGCCCAAGCCGCCCGCGGGGGGCATTCCCACAGCCAGCGCGTGCAGGAAGTCTTCATCCAGCGTTCGAAACGTCGTGACTTCTTCATCCCCGCCGGCGAGCTGCTCGGTGAACTTCGCCCGCTGGATTTCGGGGTCGTTCAGCTCGGAATACGCGGTGCCGAGCTCCATGCCGGCGACGAGCAGCTCCCAGCGATGACACAAGTGCGCCGCCCCCCCTTCCGCCCCCTCCCCCCCCTCCTGCGGCCGGGTCAAAGGCGAAATCGCGCTGGGATAGTCCGTCACGAACGTCGGTCGCGTCGCGTCCAGCGCCGGTTCGCAGTGTCGCTCGTACAGCTCGTTGACAAGGAGCCAGTGATCGAGCCTCTCCCAGTTCTCGATGCGCTCCTGCTTCGCCCGCTCGCGAACCGCGCGCTCGTCGGTCATCTCAAAACTGAAGATCCTTCTGAACATCTCGTCATAGCGCACGCGCGCGAACGGCCGCGACCAGTCGATCGTCAACTCTCCAAAGGGCAGCTTGCCGTCGCTTGCGGTTTCGCGCGCCAACTCAAACAGCAGCGACTCGGTCAGTTCCAGCATCGACCAGCAGTCGCCGAACGCCTCATAGACCTCCATCGAGGTGAACTCGGGATTGTGGCTGCGATCGACTCCTTCGTTGCGGAAGTTGCGGTTGATCTCATAGACGCGCGGCATGCCGCCGACGAGCAGCCGCTTGAGATACAGCTCCGGCGCGATGCGCATGGAGAGATCGATGTCGAGGACGTTGTGGTGGGTAACGAACGGCCTGGCCGCGGCGCCGCCCGCCTGCGGCTGCATCATCGGCGTCTCGACTTCGAGAAACCCGCGCTCCTCCATGAAGCGTCGAATGCTCGAAACGATGCGCGACCGCTCCTGGAACGTCGCCATCGTGTCCGGGTTCGCGTACATGTCGATGTAGCGATGGCGATAGCGCAGCTCGGCATCGACCAGGCCGTGGAACTTCTCGGGGGGGGGCACGAGGCTCTTGCACGCGAGTTCGAACCGGTCGGCCCAGACGCAGATTTCGCCCTTCTGCGTCTTGCCGACGGGGCCCTCAGCGACGACGATGTCGCCGTAGTCGAGCTTGGACGCCAGCGTGAACGTCGCCGCATCGACGGAAGACTTCGAGACGCTGATCTGCAGATCGCCGCTGTGATCGCGCAGCACGAGGAACACGAGCTTGCCCATCGGGCGGTGCTGAATGCACCGGCCGGCGACGCGCGCCCGCGGCCGGGCGTCCTCGATCGCGGCGCCGGGTTGGTCCTTCGCCTCTTGGTTCGCGGCGTGGTATGCCTCGTGCGCTTGCTCATTGAACAAAGCGCGCGCTTCGGCGAGGCTGATGAGCCCTTCGACGCGGCCGCCATAGCCGCTGACGCCCAGCTCTTCGCGCCAGCGCTGCAGCTTCTCGCGCCTCGCGGCGACAAGCGCGGATTCGTCCTGTTGCGGCGGCGGCTGTTGCTGCTGCGATGGTGGTGATCGTTGAGCTTCCTCGGGCACGTTCATCGCCTCGTTGGCTCGTGGCATGCAGGAGATGGTATCGACCTCGCCGCGGCGTGCCACTTCTCGAGCCGCAGGACAGAGTGTGTCACCAACTTCCAGCCTCATCGTTGGATCGCACACCCGCTCATCACGATGGAATTGACCAACTCATCGCGCCGTTGGCGCGCGCCTCTCATTCCCCTAAATAGGCGCGCGCGATTCTGCGCCATGTGTTAAAAGTGGCGTCCTCACGGACTTACGTCAAGGAGGACGCCACAT
>CAZLDF010000503.1:0-7008 GCA_964558095.1 uncultured Isosphaeraceae bacterium
AATATGCTGTGCATCGAGCGACGTTTCGATGGAGGACTTGAGCGAATCGATCGCATGCGAGATAGTGCGGGTCATCCTTGACCTCCTGTTTCGGTGGTTGAATTGACAACACCATTGAAACAGGAGGTTCTTATTTGCGCAGGCGCGCGTAAGTCCTTGTGTCAAAAGGACTTACGTACTATCTTCGTGGCGTTCGTTCCTGACACCCTTTTGGAGCCGCTCACACTGCCTTGCTCGACTGGAGGACCTCGATGCGCGTGGTGAATCTCGCTGAGAAGCTCGCATCGTTCAGCGAAACCTGGTCGCCGAAGGTTGTCGGCGAACTGAACGGCCAGCAGGTGAAGGTGGTGAAGTTGGAGGGCGAGTACGTCTGGCACCATCACGCGCATGAAGACGAGCTGTTCATGGTGATCGATGGCGAGTTCGACCTGCACCTGCGCGATCGGGTGCTGACGCTGCGCGCCGGCGAGTTCTGCATCGTGCCGCGCGGCGTCGAGCACAAACCAGTCGCGAAGAAGCTCGTCAGCGTGCTGCTCTTCGAGCCGGCCACCACCCGCAACACAGGCAACGTCGATCACGCGTACACCATCGAAGCGGAGAACCTGCAGCGGATCTGAGCGGGAAAGATGACCTCTTCCTGAGATCGTTTGCTCCCCGAGTCGTATCGGCGTGCGCGAGGCCGCTACGAGTTCTCATGAGTGTGGCACCGGCCAATTCACGACGTTGTGTGGCACCACCCTTACGGCTCCTCGCAGCCATGCTCAGCGGCCGGAAAAGGCCCCATAACAGCGGCGTGGGACGTTTGGATGGGCGCGATCTGCGTGGAGTGGAACGAATTGGTCGGTCGTCGATTTGACCGGCGGGCGGGGCGGACTACCTTTGAGCAGGGGGATCAGCAGGCTGCGGTGGGCAGCGCATCTGCCACCCGCCGCAACTGCGCGGCCCTGGGCGACGAATAGCCAAGCAAGGTTCCGACGGGACGGGACCGCTGTTTCTGTGGGATCCATCTGAATCGGCCCCGTCTTTCATCCGCAAAGAGGAGTACCGCATGTCCTGCCGCCATGAGAGTCGCCTCGGCACCGGCACATTGCGATCAAAGAATCTATATTTGGGCCGGGCATGGGTGCTCGCGGCCGGGGTATGCCTGGCGCTGACGACCACCGTCGTTCTTGCAGGCCGCGGCGGCATCGGGGGCGGGCCGGGACAGGGCGGCCCGGACCGACCGGGGAGCGCCAAGCGCGGCGGCCAGACCCAGATTCCCGCCACCATCGAAGATTTCTTTCACCCCGGCACCCAGCCGGGCGACGTGGTTGACGAGGTTTTCACCTCGACCCATTGCTACAACTGTCACGGCAATTACTACGGCGAGAGCGACTTCGAGCCGTGGGACGCGTGGGTGGGCTCGATGATGGCGCAGTCGGCGCGGGACCCGGTCTGGCACGCCGCCGTCGCCATCGCCAATCAGGACGTTCAGAACGGCGGCGAGCTGTGCATCCGCTGCCACGTTCCGCGCGGCTGGGTCAACGGCCGCAGCGTGCCGAGCGATCTCAGCAGTCTGGACGAACTCGATTTCGACGGCGTGACGTGTCACGTGTGTCATCGCATGGTCGATCCCGTCGCTTCGCCGGAGAACCCGGCGGAAGACTCTGCGATTCTCAATGCGCTGGACTTCATTCCGCAGCATCCGGGCAACGCGCAATACGTGATCGACCCGAACGATTCCCGCCGCGGACCGTTCGACGACGTGCCGATGAACATGCACAGCGGCGCGGAGATTCTGTATTCGCCGTTCCACAGAGACTCGGCGCTCTGCGGCACGTGCCACGACGTCAGCAATCCCGCCTACACCAGGCAGAAGAACGGCACGTACGCGCTCAACTCATATGACACCGCGCATCCGACGCAGAATCCCAGCGACATGATGCCCGAGCAGCGCACCTACAGCGAGTGGCTCAACAGCCAGTTCGCTTCCGGCGGCGTGTATTACCCCGACGGGCGCTTCGGCGGCAATCATCCGACGGGCATCATGCAATCCTGTCAGGACTGTCACATGCCCGACCAGCAGGCGGGCGGATGTTTTCTGTGGAGCACCGAGCCGTTCTTCGAGCGGCCGGACATGCCGCAGCACGCCTTCGCCGGCGCCAACACGTGGGTGCTGGGCGCGGTGCACAATCTCTATGGCGGCGACAGCGGCATGAGCATCGACCACGTCGAAGCCGGCCAGGCACGCGCCATCGACATGCTCCGCAACGCCTCGGACATGCTTGTGCGCCAACTCGGCGGCAACATCCAGACCCGCGTCATCAACTATTCCGGCCACAAGCTCCCGACGGGCTATCCCGAAGGCCGGCGGATGTGGCTCAATGTCAAGTTCCTCGATGAATTCGATCAGCTTGTCGAAGAGCATGGCTCATACGACTTCGACGCGGCGACGCTCGACGACTCGGACACCAAGGTCTATCGCATGCACCTGGGCATGAGCAAGGCGACGGCTGCGGCCGCGAACCTGCCCGCGGGGCCTTCGTTCCATCTCATCCTTAACAACGAAATCCTCGAAGACAATCGCATTCCGCCGATCGGCTTTACGAACTTGGCGTTCGCCGCCATTCGCGCTCAGCCGGTCAATTACTATTACGACGACGGGCAATACTGGGACGACACGACGTTTCCGATTCCCGGCGGCGCTGCGAAGGCGATCGTCACGCTGTATCACCAGACATCGTCACGCGATTACATCGAGTTCCTGCGCGACGCCAACGTCACCAACTCCGCCGGCCAGACCGTCCATGACCAGTGGGTGCTCAACGGCAAGAGCGCGCCGATCGACATGGACTCGATGCTCATCGACCTCGGACCCTGGCTCGACGGCGACATCAACGGCGACGACGCAGTGTCGATCGCCGACGTGGTGCAGGTCCTCGCCGCCTTCGGCCCCTGCCCGCCGCCGACCTTCTGCGCCGAAGACGTCAACGGCGACGGCCAGATCACGATCGCGGACATCCTCACCGTCATCACCAACTTCGGCGCGATGCTGTAGCGCTCTTACTCTTCGATTGCGATTCACGTCAGACGGACTTGAAGTCCGTCTGCCGGGACTTGAAGTCCGTCTGCCCGTTAGACTGGGCGCTCGATGGTTCAGGCGCCGCAATGCCGCATCATTTCGCTTGGCACGCTCTCGGCTCATCCGCTGTGGAATGAATCAAGGCCCGTGCGCACGGGGCACGCGACGACAGCGCTGGTGACGTCGGGCGACGCGAATATCATCGTGAACCCGGGCCTGCCGGCGGCGGCGCTGGCGGCGCGGATGTCCGAGCGCACGAAGCTGCGCGCCGATGAAGTCACGCACGTCTTTCTCACGTCGTTTCACATCGAGTGCCGGCGGGGCATCGAGCTGTTCGACGACGCCGACTGGTTCATCCACGAGCCGGAACGCGCTTACGCGGCTTCGGCGATCCGAGGGAAACAGGAAGAGGCGGCCCAGACCGAGGACGCGCAGGTGATCGATGTGTTTCGGCGCGAGCAGGAGGTGCTGGATGCCTGCCGGGACGCGCCTGACAAGCTTGCGCCGAACGTCGATCTGTTCCCCCTGCCGGGCGTCACGCCGGGCACCTGCGGGCTGCTTCTGAGCCTGTGGAGCCAGACCCTGCTGATCGCGGGCGACGCGATCCCCACGGTGGAGCATCTGCTGAGAGGCCAGGTCCTGCCGCACTGCGAGGACGTTGAACAGGCGCAGGAGTCGTTTCGCGAGGCGATCGAGATTGCGGATGCGATCGTCCCCGGCCGGGACAATCTGGTCTCAAACCCGGTCCGACGGCCCACAGGCGGCTCAGGCCCGGCGGTCAAATAGGCGTCGCCCGTACGCACGGCGAGGTTCTTCAACGTCCGACGTGGTTATCTTCGGCAGAACGGTGGACTCAAACCGAACCGTAGGCGATACTGAAGTGTACAAATTGTACGAATTGCACAATTTGGACATTGGAGGATCGCCATGACCACGCTTACTGCTTCAGAAACTCGAATTCCCGCTGAACACTTCAATCGGGTTGCCTACCAGAACGAGGTGCTTGAGGTTCGCCATCGGACGGGTCCGAGCGTGTTCGTTGTTTCTGAGAGTGACTGGAAGCTGCTTGAAGCATACAAGAAGCAGCGAGAGGAAGCGGTCCGTGCCGCGTCGAAACGCGTGGGCGTGACGCACCACGAGACGATGCGGAAGCTCGCTCAATAGCATGTCGTCGATTCACTTTCTCACGACACTTGAGGTCGTTGAACTCCACGCGGCAGGCATCGCCGAACACGGCGGCAGCCCCGCCCTGCTCGATCTTGGGAAGCTGGACTCGGCGGTCGCTCAGCCCAGACAGGCGATAGGTGGACATGACCTGCATCCATCGATCGCCGCGAAGGCTGCTGCCTATCTGTTCTACATCGCCAAGGTGCACGCGTTCGAGGATGGGAACAAGCGTGTTGCCGCCCGCGCGGCCCTGGTGTTTCTGGACATCAACGGCTTCCGGGTTCTCCCCGGTCTGGAGCTCGCGGAAATGGTGGGAGGGTTGGTGACGGGCAAGCACGCCCGCGAGGAGGCGGTCGAGTTCTTCCAGAGTCGGATGGTTTCGCACCAGCCGGACCCTCCAATGCCGGGGTAACTCGCCAGCTCTGTAATCAGGGCTGTATTCACGAACCTTGATGTGCTATTCTGGGTAGTTCCCGTGACCGGCTTGGGGGCGATCGATTGTGGCAGGCCCGTCAGTGCAGGGCTGTCGGCGGACGGACGGCGGGTGTCGCCACCTCCTCATCAGCCGGGCATGGGATGAAGAAGAAAGGCATCAGTCAATGGCCAAGAGGAATCAGGACAAGCTCATCGTGGTGTGCGGCGGCGGCGGGTTCATCGGCGGGCACCTCGTCAATCACTTCCGACGCGAAGGCTTCACCAACATCCGATCCGTCGATATCAAGCCCTTCGACGAGTGGTACCAGTGCTTCGACGACGTCGAGAACGTCCAGGCGGACCTGAAGCTGCTCGAGAACTGCCACCGCGCCGCAGAAGGCGCCGGCGAGATCTACCAGCTCGCCGCCGACATGGGCGGCATGGGGTTCATCGAGAACAACAAGGCCCTGTGCATGCTCAGCGTGCTCATCAACACGCACATGCTTGTCGCCGCGAAGGAGCATGGCTGCGACCGCTTCTTCTATTCTTCGTCCGCGTGCGTTTATGCAGCGGATAAGCAGACCAGCGAGGACGTCATCCCGCTAAAGGAAGAGGACGCGTACCCTGCAATGGCGGAGGACGGCTACGGCTGGGAGAAACTCTTCTCCGAGCGCATGTGCCGGCACTTCTACGAGGACTACGGTCTTGAGACGCGCGTCGCACGTTTCCACAACGTGTATGGTCCCTTCGGCACGTGGGAAGGCGGCCGCGAAAAGGCGCCGGCCGCGATTTGCCGCAAGGTCATCAAGGCCAAGACCACCGGCGACAACAGCATCGAAATCTGGGGCGACGGCAAGCAGACGCGATCGTTCATGTACATCGACGACTGCATCAAGGGCATCAACATGTTCACGCAGGGGCCGCACACGGAACCGCTGAACCTCGGCTCAGATGAACTGGTCACCGTGAACCAGCTTGTCGATATCGTCGAGGCCATCGCCGGCGTGAAGCTCAAGAGGAACTACAAGCTCGATGCGCCCAAGGGCGTCAACGGCCGCAACTCTGACAACACCAAGATCCTCGAAATCCACGGCTGGGAGCCGGGCATTCGCCTTCGCGAGGGCATGAAGAAAACCTACGACTGGATCTACGAGGAATACATGGCCAAGTATGGCGCCGGCGCGGCTGTGTGAAGCGAGTCCGCAGCGACGAACGGGCAGAATCGAATCTGCCCGTCTTGTCCTTCGCGGCGCTGGGAACTGAACGTGCAGGTCAGCGGGAAGGAAGCAGGTCGGAGAATGGCCGGAGGCTGGCAGCGATGAAGGTCTGCATCACAGGCGGCTGCGGCTTCATCGGCTGGTATCTCAGCCACGCGGTCGCGCAGCGCGGCGACGAAATCGTGCTGCTCGACCTGCATCCGCCGGCCGAGGATCATCCGCCGCACGAGTACATCCGAGGCGACGTGCGCGACATCAACGCGCTTCGCCGGGCGTTCGACGGCTGCGACGCGGTGTTCAACCTCGCCGCGGCGCATCACGACTTCGGCATCGAAGAAAAGACCTTCTACGACGTCAACGAGCATGCCTCGCAGCTCGCATGCGACGTGATGGACGAATTGGGCATTCGCAGGACGATCTTCTACTCCTCCGTGGCCGTCTATGGCGACGCGCGGCCGCCGCTGACCGAAGAGACGAACCCGCAGCCCAACTCGCCGTATGGCGGCTCGAAACTCAAGGGCGAAGCGGTCTTCGAGGCGTGGACGAAGACGGGGGGGGGGCGGCGATGCCTTGTCATCCGCCCGACCGTCACCTTCGGACCGCGCAACTTCGCCAACATGTATTCGCTCATCCGCCAGGTTCACCGCGGTCGCTTCGTGCGCGTCGGCCCGGCGAGCAACATCAAGAGCTTGTCGTCCGTGCACAATCTCGTCGATGCGACGCTCTATCTCTGGGACAAACTCGATCGACCGGCGTTCGACCTGTGCGCGTTCATCGACAAGCCCGATCTGACCAGCCGCCAGATCAGCGAGGCGGTGTTCGACGCGCTGGGCAGGAAGATGCCGGCGTGGAGCATTCCGATGTGGGCGGCGCGCCTGGCCGCGCTGCCTTTTGATGTCGTGATTGCGCTGACGGGCAAGAACATTCCCATCAGCGGCGCGCGGATCAAGAAACTGTTCGACACGCAGACGAAGTTCGAGGCGGACAGGATCGCAGCGAGCGGTTTCAAGCCGCGAATGACGCTGCGCCAGGCGATCGCGGAAATGGTGGACTGGTACGTGCAGGAGGGCCAGTACCAGACTGCGCAGTGGCGCCAGCCGCCGGCAGAGCCGGTCGTGATGAGGGCGCAAGTGGCACAGGCGTCTCGCC
>CAZLDF010000504.1:0-4470 GCA_964558095.1 uncultured Isosphaeraceae bacterium
CGGGCTTGCCCCGCTGCGCGGCGTAAGCGACTGGATCACTTACAATGCAACCATGCGTCACGCAATGATCATGGCGGGCGGAGCGGGCACTCGCTTGTGGCCCATGAGCCGGCGCGCCAAGCCCAAGCAGCTCATCCCCTTCATCGACGGCAAGTCGCTCCTGCAGATCGCCGTCGAACGCCTTGATGGACTTGTCGAACCGTCGCGCCGCTACATCTGCACCGGCGAATCGTTCCGACCGCTGATTCGCAGCGCGATGCCGCAAATCGAAGACGAACAGATCCTCGGCGAGCCGACCGGCCGCGACACGCTCAACGCGGTCGCCTTCACCGCGGCGGTGCTTGCGGCGAAGGACCCCGACGCGATTTTCGCTGTGCTCACCGCCGATCATCTCATCGATCCGCAAGATGCGTTCCGTGCGTGCATCGACACGGCCTTTCGTCTCGTCGAGGCCGATTCCAATCGGCTTGTCACGTTCGCGATTACGCCCACATACGCAGCGACGGGTTTTGGCTACGTCGAACAGGGCAAGGAAATCGCCGGGTTCAATGGCGCGCGGGAAGTGTTTCAATTCGTCGAAAAACCCGACAGGCCCACCGCCGAGCGATACGTCAAAGCAGGCAACTACGGCTGGAACAGCGGCATGTTCGTCTTCCACGCCCGCACATTCCTGGAAGCGACCAAGCGATTCAGGCCGGAGGCGTTCGAGGGCATCGAGAGGCTCGCCGCGGCGTGGAACACGCCGATGCGCGCTGATGTGCTCAACAAGGTTTATCCGACGTTGCCGAAGATCAGCGTCGATTTCGCGATCATGGAGCCGGCATCGCGCGACAAGTCACTTCGCGTCTGCACGGTCCCCATGACCCTCAACTGGCGCGACGTCGGCTCGTGGACCAGCTACGGCGAGGAACTCGACGCCGACCAACAAGGCAACGCATCGAATACGACGACCGTCCACCTCGATTCAAAACACATCATCGCGGTCTCGGACGACCCGCATCACACGATCACGACCATCGGCTGCGAAGACCTGATCGTCGTCCACACCGCCGACGTGACCATGATCTGCCGCCGCAGCGATGAGCAGCGTGTGAAGGAGCTGGCCGGGAAGGTGGAGGTCGGTTTACAATGACGGCGCAGTCCGGCCGCTTGGAAAAGGGGTGCGCACATGCTCCTGCTGATCAATGTTCTGATCCTCGTCGCGATTCTCAAACTCCTGTACGAGACCGAGAATGCCATCGCATGCGCCGGCGGATACACGGCCGTCAGCGCTGTGCTGAGCTTTCTGACCGGACCTCCGCTGCTCGCCGTGCTGATCGGCGCTGCAATCACGTTCTTCTACACGTGGGGGTGGTTCGCGCTGCTCGTCCGTTTCATGGGGACTGGACTGATCTGGTGGTTGATTCTGATTGTGGGCTTCGTCGCACCGGCGATCATTTCGATTGCGCTCGCATCGCAAGGATAGTGGGATACTGCTTCCTGATTCCCATGCGTTACCTCTCCATCGATCTCGGCACGAAGCGCACCGGCGTCGCCGTCGGCGACAGTGAAACGAAATTCGTTTCACCGGTCGAAGTCGTCGCCGCACCCCCCCCTACCGCAGCCAGGCCCGGCGAAACGCTCATCGCCGCAATCATGAAGCTCATCAACGACCACTGCCCCGACGAACTTGTCCTCGGCCTGCCGCTGAACATGGACGGCAGCGAAGGCCCCGCCGCCGCCGATGTCCGCGCCTTCGGCGCGCTCCTGCAGCAGCGAACCGCACTGCCCGTGCGCTATCAGGACGAGCGCCTCACCAGCCACGCGGCGGAGAAGAAGCTTGATCGCACGGGGCGCACGCACCAACAAAAAAAGGAACTCCGCGATGCGCTCGCCGCCGCGGAGATTCTCGAGGATTTCCTGCACGCAACGTAACGGGTAGTTTCCAGGCGTTTCGCGAGGGGCCTCGTGCCCCTGCGCCGATTGTGCAAACGCGCACAACCGCAGCGGGTCAAGCCCGCTCGCGAAACACGCGATTCCTTGCGTCACTCCTGTGGACCGACAGTCTCTCCGCACGCCGGCGCATCCAGATACCACTTCAGCTCGCCGTTGAGCGGGCGCACGCCCTTGATCGGCAGCGCCTCGATGGACTCGTCGCCGGTCGCGACGCGGTGCAGCGTCTCCGCTTTGCCCGCGCCCGTGACCATCACCGCGATGAACCGTGCGGCGTTGATCAATGGGAAGGTCATCGTGATGCGCTCGCGCGGCGCCGCGGCGGCCTCATCGATACGCATCACGAATCGCATCTCTTCGCGCACAGCCTCATTGAAGGGAAACAGGCTGGCGGTATGGCCGTCGGCGCCCATGCCCAGCAGAACGTAATCAAGCCGGTCCTGGCCCTTCTCGCGCCACGCCAGCGTCTCCTTGAGCTGCCGCTCGTACTCGACGTCGGCCGCGTCGGACATCGCGGAGATCGGGTGAAGCTGCTCTCGCGGAATGTCGGCGTGGTCGCCGATCGTTTCGCGGATGCGCTGGAAGTTGCTCAGCGGATCGCTGAACTCGACGCACCGCTCATCGACGAGCCACAGGTGCGTGCGCCTCCACGGCAGCCGCCGGCAATCCGGGTCGTACATCAGCCGCTCGTACAGCGGCTGAGGCGTCGTCCCGCCGGAGAGCGCCAGGTGGAAGTCGCCGAACTGGCGCACGCAGTTCTCCGCGTGGATCACCATGTCGGCGGAGATCGCGTCGATGAGTTCCTCGGTCGTCGATCGCACCATGACTTCGCCGGGTAATGGCGGCGGCGCGACCGCTGGCGCTTCCAGGGCGTACGGCCGGGCGGCCGGCGAATCGGCGGCGGCATGTTCGCGGCGGCGAATCATCACCATCTATCATCGCCGCCCCAAGCCGTTGCGGCCAGTGCCGCGTGCAAAGTTTGCCCAGGCGCGGGCCCGCGCGGGCTCGGGGCGTAGAATCTCGCAATCCTGATCCATCCCTGTTTCGATGACCGCCACATGAGACCGCACCGCACGCTTTTCCCCGCACTGCTCGCGTCGCTTGTCGCCGCGGCGCCTCCCATCGCGTCATCGTCCGACGCTGCGGCGGCCCGCCAGGAGCAAACCGCCGGCGGGCGAGAAGCGCGCCGCGAGGCGCCGCCCGCGGAAGAGGTCCTGCGCCCGACCGATCAGCCGCTCGATGCGCGCATCACGCGCGATAAGATCACCGAGCTCGACCCGCCGAAGTTGCCGCTGGAAGTCGTGCTGCCCAAGCCGCCGGAGTTCCGCATCGCTCCCGATGCGTCTTCGCTGCCGATCGATCAGGCGACCTACGACCGCGCCCGCGCTGCGATCGACAAGGGCCTGGCGTTTCTGCGGGCGTCGCAGGAACCCACCGGCGGCTGGATGGGCGAAGCCCATGCAGCACCGACCGATGCGCCCGACAAGCCCTCGCCGGTCTCCGCAGCCGTCACGGCCCTCGCCGTCAAGTGCTTCGCGCAAGTCGGCATTCTCGATGACGGCGACCGCGAGGATGATGCGACGAATCAAGACCACGTCGTCAAGGCGATCCAATACGTGCTGCGCGCCCGCAACGACGACGGCGGATTCGAGGGGGGGGCTCTCTCCAACTACGTCACTTCGACCATCGTCTCATCACTCGCGGCACTCGACGATTCGCACTACGTCGATCACGTTCGCGACGGCGTGCAATGGCTCGTCGAAAACCAGTGGGACCAAACCGAGGGCCTCAACGCGACGCAGGACTGGTTCGGCGGAGCGGGATACGGCAACAACGGCCGCCCCGACATGTCCAACACGCAGCTTTTCCTCGACGCGCTCTATGACGCGAACATGAGCCCCGATGAACCTTCGGTCCAGCGAGCCCTCGCCTTCATCAGCCGCGCACAAAACCTGCAAGCGACAAACAGCGCCTCGTGGTCATCCAACGACGGCGGGTTCATCTACACGCCCGCCAACGGCGGCGAATCCATGGCCAGCGAGTACGCCGGCGAAGGACGCCGGGGCGAAAAACTCCCCGATGGCGCACTGCGCTCCCTGCGAAGCTACGGCTCGATGACCTACGCCGGCTTCAAAAGCATGTTCTACGCAGGTCTCTCGCCTGATGACGAACGCGTTCGCGCCTGCTTCGACTGGATCCGCCACCACTGGACATTCGACGAAAACCCCGGCCTCGGCCAGCAGGGCCTCTACTACTACTTCCACACCATGAGCCGCGCGCTCAATGTCAGTCAGCAGCATGTGATTGAAGACATCCACGGCATCAAACACAACTGGCGCGCGGAACTCATCGAGTCCATCATCAAACGCCAGCGCGAAGACGGCTCGTGGAAGAACGAAGCCGACCGCTGGCTCGAAGGCGAACCGGTGATGGCGACCATCGATGCGATCCTCGCGCTCGAAGAAGCGCTGAAGCCGGTGGTGATGATGGACGAGACAAAGCCGTAGGCGTCTCGGCGATCAGTAACACATAAGACTC
>CAZLDF010000505.1:0-3039 GCA_964558095.1 uncultured Isosphaeraceae bacterium
GGCTCGTCGCGGGGACTTCGCTTCCCCACGCTCGCGCGTGGGGCTCGTCGTGGGGACTTCGCGATGGGGAACGAGCGGCGCACAACGAGCCCTCCGCGCGAGCGGAGGGAAGTCGGGCGCAACGAGCCCTCCGCGCAAGCGGAGGGAGATTGTGAGTTCTCGAAGACACTTTGACGTCGGACATCGAACCCACGCTCGCGCGTGGGGCTCGTCGCGGGGACTTCGCTTCCCCACGCTTGCGCGTGGGGCTCGTTGTGGAGACTTCGCTTCTCCACGCTTGCGCGTGGGGCTCGTCGCGCGATATCATGGCTGAATGATCGATCCGCGAATGACCAAACTCGCTGAATTGCTCATCAGTCACTCGACGAAGCTCAAAGCCGGCGAGCACGTGCTGATTGAAGCGTTCGACATCCCCGAAGAGATGACGATCGAGTTGATTCGGGCCGCCCGCCGTGCGGGCGGGCACGCGCACGCGGCGATCCGCAGCAACCGCGTGATGCGGGCGCTGAACTTCGACGCCGGCGACGACAATCTCAAGGTCTGGGCCGATTGCGACCTGCACCGCATGGAAAAGATGCAGGCGTACATCGGCCTGCGCGGCTCGCACAACGTCAGCGAAACGTCGGACATTCCCGACGAGCAGTTCAAGAAGGTCGCGCGGCTCTACGGCAAGCCGGTGCACTTCGAGCGCCGCGTCAAGCACACCCGCTGGTGCGTGCTGCGCTGGCCCACGCCTGCCATGGCGCAGCTCGCCGAGATGAGCACCGAACAATTCGAGAACTTCTACTTCGACGTCTGCACGCTCGACTACGCGCGGATGGACGCCGCGGTCAAGCCGCTGGTCACGCTCATGCAATCGACCGATCGCGTCCACCTCAAGGGCCCCGGCGACACCGATCTCACGTTTTCGATCAGGAACATCCCCATTCGCCCCTGCACGGGCACGCACAACATTCCCGACGGCGAATGCTTCACCGCGCCGGTGCGCGACTCCGTCAACGGCGTCATCCACTTCAACACGCCGACGCTGTACAACGGAATCACCTTCAACAACGTGCGCCTGGAATTCAAGAGCGGCAAAGCCGTGGCCGCCACCGCGGACGACAACGTCGAGCGCCTCAACAGCATCCTCGACACCGACGACGGCGCGCGATACGTCGGCGAGTTCGCGATCGGCTTCCACCCATTCATCCTCCAGCCGATGAAAGACATTCTCTTCGACGAGAAGATCGCCGGTTCGATCCATTTCACCCCCGGCCGCGCGTATGAAGACGCCGACAACGGCAACCGCTCGGAAATTCACTGGGATCTCGTCATGATTCAGCGGCCGGAATACGGCGGAGGGGAAATCCGCTTCGACGAAACGCTCATTCGCAAGGACGGCCTGTTCGTCCTCAAAGAACTGCAAGCGCTCAATCCTGAGAACCTGAAGTCGTGAAAACAAAACCCAGGGACTGATGTCCCTGGGCATGGTTGCGTCAAATCAAACGCTGGATGCGACTGGCGGAATCACTTCGGCGAACGCGTCAGCGTGATCTCCATGTTCTTGAACGACTTGCCGTCGGGCCCCGTATCCCACTGCTCATAGATGCGGTTGTTGGCGTCGATGATGCGCTCGGTGGCCTTGACCTTTTTGTAGGTGTTCTTGTCAAAATCGGGCGACTCGGCGTTCCACGTCAGGGTCTTGGTGGCCGGGTTGAAGGTGCCCTCGCCGCGGATGATGCCGGTGCCCAGGTTGTCGATCCACACGTTGACGTACTTCTTGGTGAGATTGTCGAAGCCGGTGCAGCCCATCGCGTGGAACTCGCCCATGTCTTCGATGCCGCCGGCCCACTCTTCCGCGAGGTAGCGGCCGTCCATGAGCATCTCGTATTCCGCCGTCACGGTGGAAACCGAGGGTTCGGTGTCGGCGGCTTCCCAGAACTTCACCTGCGCCGTCCACTTGCCGACCTTCTCCGCCAGCCAGGCGTGTTCCTTGCCGGGCGTCATGTAGGCGGCCCACTTTTCCATTTGGGCGCTCTGTTCGGGCGTCATTTCCTGGCCCTTGGTGTCCTGCGAGACGACTGTCGCCGTGATGCCGGCGGTCGAAACCACCAGCGCGACCGCTCCCAGCGTGAATCGAAGCTTGCTCATTCCAAACCTGCCTTTCTCGTGTGAAAACCGCACATCGAAACCGCCGCCCGTCGGGACGTTCGTCGGGCGTGGCGGCACATTGCGAAGTGCCGAACATATGCCAAACAAACCGCGATGTCAATATGTTCCGCATCGCTGCAAGATTCCGCGCGATGCCGAAGAAAAAAAGACCGGACACGCCAACTGTGCGACGCGCCCGGTCCCATCCGATTCCTGGTGTTTCGTTTGAAGTGCGTTCATCGGCGCTTTCGGCGGATGCGGGCGCAGGTGCCGCCCGCCAGGGCGATGAGCGCGATGCTGCCGGGCTCGGGAACGGGGATGCCCGCGCCGTCCCACCAACCGGCGCGGCCGTAGTCGAACTGCGTCAGGTAGCCGTCGCCGTCGTAGCTGGTCTCCACTTGCGTCAGCGCGTGGAACCAGATGCCGATCTCGCTGGAGAAGCCCACGCCTTGCCAGGGATCGGCCGATGGGAAGCTCGGCGTGTGCTCGTTGATGACTGAAGCGTCGACCGTGAAGCTCATGGTGCTGCCGGCGCCGGATTCCTGGAAGCTGATGTCTGTGACGACGCCGGGATCGGCGAGGGACGAAAGAATCCGGTCGGGCTCCTGACTGCCCGCGAGGGGCGCGGAGGCGTCGAACCAGCTCGTGCCGCTACCCGAACCGTTGTAGGCGTATGCGGTGAGCACGGGCGTGGGGCCCGATGCGTCGAAGAAGAACTGCGCCGTTTCGCCGCCCATTCCGGTGGGAAGCGGGCCGCCGGAGAGCACAAGCCAGAACCCATTGGTCTGATGGCTTGCATTTCCATCGGGCGCGCCTTCGAACGAGACGGTCCAAGTGAGCAGTTGGGTGACGTCGTCGTAAGAGGCGTCGATGGTGCTGTGCACGCCGCCGTCGTCGTTGATTTGA
>CAZLDF010000506.1:0-4982 GCA_964558095.1 uncultured Isosphaeraceae bacterium
GCGACATCGCGGTTCACGTCGTCGCCAATCCCGCTCGCGTGCCCGGCGCGCAGGTCGAGGTCCCGCACGAACTGCTCTGGCCTCGCGAATATCGCGGCGAGTGACTTCGAGCGGCGCGAGACGCCGTGAACTCGCGCGTGAGGTTGAATGCCACACGTTGGCCCGCGCTTCGCTGGCAAAGAGTGCGGTTTATCGTGTGCGCTCGCCGACACGAAGGCACGCTCTACCCTGCGGGACCATGCGGGGCGGCGTGTGGCGCCGCCCTCAAGTCCAAAGTTCACGGCGTTGATTGCCACCGGCAAGCAAAGCCTCGGCGCCGCGTGCGCGCGGCGTCCGGCGAGACCGCCGTTCATCGCCTACCGTATGCCTCGTGCGCGAAGTGCAGGACCACTACTTTCGAGAGGCCAAGCGCGAAGGCTATCTGTCCCGCGCCGCCTACAAACTCATCGAAATCGACGACCGCAAGAAAGTCCTGCAACCGGGCGACGCGGTGCTCGATTGCGGTGCGGCCCCGGGCTCGTGGCTGCAGGTCGCGGCGAAGCGCGTCGGGCCGCGCGGCATCGTCGTCGGCGTCGATCTGCAACCCATGCGCGGGGCCTTTGCCGCGAACGTGCGAACCATCGAATCCGACTTCACGACCATCACAGCCGACGAACTGCTCCGCGCCGCCGGCGATGTCCGAGCGATCGAACGCTTCGACGTCGTCCTTTCCGACATGGCGCCGAACACGACGGGCGATCGCAACATCGACCACTTCGGCTCGGCGCGGCTGTGCCACGCCGTGCTTGATCGTTGCGGCGAGCTGCTCAAGAGCGGCGGCAACTGCGTGATCAAGGTGCTCGAAGGCGAGAGTTATCCGGAACTGCTCCAGCGAGCTCGCGAACTCTTCGACGCCGTCAAGGGCTTCAAGCCCGCCGCATCGCGATCGCAGTCCACTGAAATCTACGTCGTCGCCCACGGCTTGCGCGCTTCAGCGTCGAAAACCTCGCCGCAACAGGCGGCCCATCCGCCGGCGCCGCGCGGCGGCCCGTCGCGCGGCTGGGGCGATCAGGCTCGCCGCTTGCCCTGACTCCGCCACGGCAACATCGCACTGTCGCACGATCGGTTGAGCCGGCCGATGATGCGCTTCGAGCGGCGCGGCTTCTGCGCATCGCGCGGAGCGCCGCCGCCCTCGCACGACGATCCTTGCGGTCCGGCGCGTTCGAAATGCCTGGCATTCGGCTTGCCACGTTGCATGCGACATCCCACAAAGGAGATTCATCATGCGCGTTGACCCCGCAGCGACGGCGAACGTCAATCTGTTCAATCCTCGCGCCAAGTCCACCGGATCGCCGGGAGGCTTCAGCGGCGGACCCGGACCATCGAATACGCAGCCGCTCGGGCCCAGCGCGCCGGCCGGCGCTCTGCAGCCGGCGCCAGTCCTTCCCGTCGATTCGACCGCCGAGTCAGGCGGCGGTGGCGGCCTCGGTGACATCGGGCTGGGGTCGGTCGGCGGCGGAGTATTTCCGTCGGACTACATCCCGTCGCTCGAAGGTTTCCAGGTTGCGATGGACTGGCAGGACCTCACCTATGACCGCAACCACGACGGCATGGTGTCGATCGCCGACGCGCTGGTGCTGATTCAGGAGCTTGCCGCCGCGGCGGCCGCGGCCGCGGAGGAAGAAACTGATGTCGATGAGGGCGAGCCCTCGGCGTTGCATGCCGCCGCGCCGCCCGCCGGTTCGCTGACGGCCGCGCCAAGCGCGGAACTCGAACTGGGGAAGAAGAAGCTGGCCGAGCTTGCCGGCGACGTGTTCTCGAAACTTCAGGGCGCCGGCGCCGGCACGAAGCCGCCGGTGGTTCTGCAGCAGGCGTTCGACACGCTGCCGATCTCAGGGACCGACAAGGACTTCCTGTCGCGGACCGTGCAGAAGAAGTTCGACGATCTGGCAAGCAAGTCCGCCGATCGCAAGGCGACGGAGATCGCCGCCACGCTGCAGAAGCGATTCGAAGCGGCGGGCTTCGCCGAGCGCCCGCCGATCAACACGCCGCAGGTCGTGCAGAGCCTCGAACTGCCCGCGGACATCGAATCCGCGCTCATGCAGAAGCTCGCGGAACACTACAAGGAAGGACTGGGGATCAGTCTGTACACATGACCCGGTGATGTGCGAGGACACGCCGGACCTGAGTCTTCGAAGGTCCGGGTTGATTTGGTGATTTGGTGATTGATCGCACACGCGCCGCCGGGCGATCAATCGCCCAGTCGCCAGATCGCCCAATCATCCAATCGCCAAGTGTCTTCACACCATCTTCGCACCGGCGATTCGCGCCGCTTCGACGATGCGCTGAGCCGTGCGAACCGCCGCGAAGCCCGCTCGCGCATCGACCTCCGGCTGGCGGCCAGTGCGCACTGCATCAAGAAAATCCTGAATCTGCAGCGTCAGCGCGTCGGCATCCCCAATATCCAGGTCTTCGACCTCGACGAGCTCGAGATAGTTGATGCTCGAAAGGTCCTCGCCCGCGGCCAGACGGGCTCGCGCCTCGGCGAGCTGCGCGTCGTTGGCCGTCTTGCGAATCACCGTTCCCTTGCGATTGACGAAATCCGCTGACACGTACATGTCCTCGCAGATGACGCGAATCTTGCGTTCAGTCTTGAGCGCCAGGCGGCTGGCGGTGACGTTCGCCACGCACGCGATGCCGTCAGCCGAGGGCGGAAACTCCAGCCGCGCGTTGCACACGTCTTCCGCTTCGCCGAGTACGCACACGGCGTTGGCGTGAATCGCGGCGGGCTCCTCGCCGGTGAGCATCAGCAGCAGATCGAGATCGTGGATCATCATGTCCAGCACCACGCCGACATCGACGCTGCGGAACGTCATCGGGCTGATGCGCACCATTTCGATGAAACGAGGCGACAGGCCGCTCAAGCCGCGGATGGCGCGCATCACCGGGTCGTAGCGCACCACGTGCCCGACTTGCAGGATGCCGCGACTTCGCTGCGCGGCCTCGACCATCGCCCGGCCTTCTTCGACGTCCGGCGCCAGCGGCTTTTCGATCAAGCACGACACGCCCGCCGCCAGGCACTCTTCCGCCGCGTCGCGGTGATAGATCGTGGGCGTGGCGATCGTTACGGCCTCGACGCCGGCGCCGATCAGCGCTTCGATCGAGTCGAAGACCCGGCCGCCCCACTGCTCGACCATCTCGGCGGCTCGGGTGGCATCGGCGTCCACCACGCCGATCAGGTCCGATTGATCAAGCTGCGAATAGATGCGCGCATGGTGGCGTCCCATGCGCCCCACGCCGATCACGCCGCATCGCAGAACCTTGCCGGTCATCGAGTCGAAACCTCCCGATTCACCGATTCGCCGTGCGTTCGACGCTGGACGGGTCCACCGTTCGAGCCGCGGTCTTGCCCAGGCGAGCATGATACTCCTGATCGCGCTCGTGCTTGCGGCGAAGGCGTTCCTGGTAGTCCTCGCAGTGGTGCACCGCGAACATCACGCTGCGACTGAGCGAGAACAGCGCCGCCGGAAACGCCAGCACGCAGACGACCCACAACAGCAGCACGGCCCAGGTGAGCAGCAGGAATGGAATCTCCAGCGCCAGCAGCAGCGTCGCGACGGGAATTCCCCACACCGCCACATTGAACCATCGCTCGGCGGTGTCGTCGCGCGTCCACGCCGCCAGGCGCATGAGGATAACGCCCAGCACGATCAGGCCGAACAGGCCGACGATGATGCCGAGCGCCGCGAGGGGCCCAAGCCGCAATGCGCCGCCCACGCCGCCCCCCCCTCCCCCCCCTGCCGCGGACGTGCCGAGCAGGTTCGCGCCGTAGGCGAGCACCCAGCCCAGCTGCAGCCAGCGCGCCACAAGTCGCAGCTTGCCCCGGCGGCCGAAGCCCCACGAGATCGCCTGCGGCGTGTGGAACGCCGGCGTCAGAAACACCGCGGCCAGGAACCACGCCACCGCCGCCACGAACAGCACCGACGCCCGGACCTGCGGCGTCAGCGGCCAGCGAAGCTGCAGGATCACCACCCACACCTGCGCCAGGATGCACGCCATCGCCAGCCAGCATCCGAATCGGAATCTCTTGATGACGAAGAGTGGCGCTTGCGAGAGCGGATCGTCGATGTCGCTGGGCGACAGGATGGCCAGGCCGCACTCGGGGCACTTGCCGCCGATCGACAGCCCGCGCAGCGAGTAGCCGCAGCCGATGCACGTCCGATTGGACATGATCGTCATCGGTCTCACGCCCGCTTTCTCCGCGGCATGTTTGAGTTCACCGGGTGAGATCGGCATGCTGCAGTCCCGATGGTTGTGTCGCCGGACGATGCGGGCCGGCGGAATTCCCGCGATCACGCCGCGGCGACGCTCGCTGCGTGATTCACTGCGTTGCGAAACATCTGGAGCCCCGGCGGATCGCCCGCCATCGCCGCTTTGTCCAATCGAGTCCAAAACGGGTGCTGCGTCCACTGCGTGTAGCGTTCGGGATGGGGCATGAGCGCGAAGACCAGGCCGCTGGAGTCGCAGACGCCGGCGATCGAGCCCATCGATCCGTTGAAATTGTCCTGCGCCGCGTAGCGCACCGCGATTCGCCCGTCGCGCTCGAGTTGCTGAAGCAGATCGCCGGATTCCGCGATGAAGCGTCCTTCGCCGTGCGCATTGGGAAGCATCGCGGTCGATTCGTTGAGATTCAATCCCTGCGTCCAGATGCATCGCGTGTTGGGGGGGATTTCGATTCGCGTCCAGCGATCGACGAAGCACGCCGAGGCGTTCGTCGCCAGGGCGATGCTGGCGGGGGGGGGCTCGTCGGGCCAGCGCTCGCCGACCGCCGGGCCGGGCAGCAGGCCCACCTGCGCCAGCGTCTGAAAGCCGTTGCACGGCGCGATGATCGGCACGCCCCGCTCGATCGCATGGACGAACGCGCTGTAGAGCGACTGGCGCATGAGCTGCGCTGCGATGCGCCCGGCCGCGACCGAGTCGCCATAGGAGAACCCGCCCGGCAC
>CAZLDF010000507.1:0-4109 GCA_964558095.1 uncultured Isosphaeraceae bacterium
CGCGGAACGTGCCCGCTTCGCAGGCGCGTTTGAGGTCGCGATTCGTGGCGCTGATGAATCGCACGTCGGTCTTGCGCGTTTCGTTGGAGCCGAGGCGCACGATCTCGCCGGTCTCAAGAACGCGCAGGAGCTTGGACTGCATCGACGGCGGCATGTCGCCGATCTCGTCGAGGAACAGCGTCCCCCGGTGCGCATATTCGAAAACGCCTTCGCGATCGCGGTCGGCGCCGGTGAACGCGCCGCGCACGTGGCCGAAGAGCTGGTCCTCCAGCAGCGTCTCGCTTTGCCCCGCCGCATTGAACGTGACGTAGCGGTTGTCCTTGCGCCGCGAGTGCTTGTGGATCGCCGCGGCGATGAGTTCCTTGCCCGTTCCCGATTCGCCGGAGATCAGAACGGGGATGTTCGTCGGGGCGACCTGGCGGACGTTGGCGATGATCGCGCGGATCGCCGCTGACTCGCCGATGATGCCCTCGAATCCGTACGCCGCGTTGAGCTGGCCGCGCAGCGACAGGTTCTGATGCCGCAGGAGGACCGTCTCCGCTGCGCGGTTGACCAGGTTGCGCAGCACTTCGAGGTCCAGCGGCTTTTCGATGAAGTCGTAGGCCCCGCCCTGCAGCGCCGCTTTCGCCGTCGGAACGTCCCCGTGCGCCGTGACCATGATCGTCTCGGCATCCGCCTGGTGGAGCTTGGCGAGCTTGAGCACCTCCAGCCCGGCGGTTTCGTGTTCCATCACCAGGTCGGTGACGATGACGTCGAAGTTGCCGTGTTTGATCTCGTCCTCCGCGTCGGCGAGGCTGCTGACGACGGTGCAGACGTGGCCGGGCTTGCGCAGCGCCTCCGCCATCGCCTCGGCGTGCTCGACCTCGTCGTCGATGATCAGCACCTGCGCCGTGACATGCGGCGCGGAAACAGGACCCGGCCGCGATATCTGCGTCGAAGTCATACGGCCGCATTGTAGCTGCCACGATCCAGTGGCACAGGCATCCCCGCCTGTGATCGATTCTTCGGCCTCGACGGCCGACGAATCGATACCGAACGTGCAAAGAGTTCTCCCGCGAATTCCAGACGCATCGCTCGCTGATGCCGATACAATCTTCGCGATGACACCGGATGTCACACTGGCTCACCCTCTGCACGCGCCCGGCGGCGCGGCCCATGAACGGATGCACGACACGGCCGATACGCCGCTTTCGCTCATCGGCCGCTCCGCATTTCTGATCGGCATCGGCGGCTGCGGCATGAGCGGCTTGGCGCGATTGCTCCAACACCTCGGCAGCCGCTGCTCCGGATGCGACGACGTGCTAACCGCCGTCACCGACGAACTCATCCAACACGGCATCGCCGTCGCGACCAATCGACCGGTCGAACTTCCTGACGACTGCGAAGTCGTCATCACCTCCGCCGCCATCCCGCCCGCGCATCCGCTGCGCGATGCCGCCGAACGACGAGGCCTGCCGGTCATCACGTATGCCCAGGCGCTCGGCATGCTCCAGGCCCATCACACCGGAATCTCCATCGCGGGCACCCACGGCAAGAGCACGACCAGCGCCATGCTCTGCCACGTGCTTATCGAGTGCGGCCTCGATCCCAGCTTCATCATCGGCGCGACCTGCCCGCAGATCGGCGGCGGCAGCCGCGTCGGCGCCGATCACATCCCGCCCATCAAAGCGCTCGACGCCGGCGAAGGCCCGCTCGCCGGCCGCAGCGGCCTGCTGGTCGTCGAAGCCTGCGAGTTCAACCGGTCCTTCCACCATCACCGCCCTCGCATCGCGCTCATCAACAACATCGAAGAGGATCACCTCGACATCTACGGCTCACTCGACGAGATCGTCCGGGCGTTTCACGAATTCGCGATGCTCCTGCCGCCGCGCGGCGAGGGCGGGCGACTGCTCATCGCCTACGAAGGCGCGCACCGCCGGACGATCACCGCCGGTCTCGAGTGCGACATCTCGACGTTCGGCTTCAGCCCCGCCGCGGACTATCAGGTGTTCTACGACGCCAACGCCTCGCGCGTCGGTGTGCTTCGCGACGGCATGTGGCTCAATCAGTGGACGCAGCCGATGCCGGGCGAGCACAACGCGCTCAACGGCGCCGCAGCGGGAATCATCGCAAGCTGGCTCGGCGCCGATTGGGAGCGCATCGCGCCCGCGCTCGCCGGCTTTCGCGGCCTCGATCGCCGCATGCAGCGACTTGGCGAGCGCGCCGTTCGAGGGGGGGGCGGCGGGCGCGTCATCGTCTATGACGACTACGGCCACCACCCCACCGAAATCGAAAAGACGCTCGTCGCCCTTCGCGCGGCCGAAAAGCCCAAACGCCTCATCTGCGTCTTCCAGCCCCATCAACACAGCCGCACGCGATTCCTGCTCAACGAATTCGCCCAAAGCTTCAGCGCCGCCGACGTCGTCATCGTCCCCCACATCTACTTCGTGCGCGATTCGGAGATCGAGAAGCAGAAGGTCAGCGCGCAGGACCTCGTGGATCGTCTGCGCCAAACCGGCGTGACCGCGATGCACCTCGACCCGTTCGAGGCGATCAACGAGCAGCTCGAAATCATGTGCCGCGACGGCGACCTGCTGGTCATCATGGGCGCGGGGCCGGTGTGGAAGATCGGCCACGAATTCCTCAATCGCGCCGTGACATGAGCACGCAGCTTGGCACATCCAGCCTCTTCGCCGACCTCGACGTCCTCGTGACGCCCGACGCGCCCGTCGGCCAGATGACGTGGTACGGCATCGGCGGCCGCGCCGATTTTCTCGTTCGCCCGCGATCCATCGATGTCCTCGCTCAACTCGTAAAACGCTGCGAGCGAACGCGCACGCCGGTGCGCGTGCTCGGCAGCGGCGCGAACTTGCTTGTCGCCGACGAAGGCGTCGATGGCATCGTCATCAGGCTCGATGAGCCGCCCTTTGTCGATGTCGCGTACAACCCGCATGGCGAAGTGAACGCGATGCGCGCCATGGCCGGGGCCGACCTCGCTCGCGTTGTGATGGACACGACGCGGCGCGGGCTCGAAGGGTTGGGCCAGATGGCCGGCATCCCCGCGTCCGTCGGCGGCGCGCTGCGCATGAACGCCGGCGGCGCGTATGGGTCCATCGGCGACGCCGTCATCAGCGTCACCTGCCTCTCCCGCCGCGGCGAGGTCGTCACATACCCTGCCGCGGAATTGAAGTTCGAATACCGCCACACCAACATTCCCGATCCGATCATCCTCGGCGGGATGTTTCGCGTCACGCCCGCCGACCCCGTCGCCCTGCGCGAGAAAGTCAAGGATATCTTCGCCTTCAAGAAGAGCACGCAGCCGCTGGCGGACCATTCCGCCGGCTGCACCTTCAAGAACCCCATCGATCCCGTGACCGAGCAGCGCGTCTCCGCGGGCAAGCTGATCGACGAGGCGGGCCTGAAGGGCACGAGCATCGGCGGCGCGACCGTCAGCGAGCACCACGCCAATTTCATCATCACGCAGGCCGGCGCCACCGCCTCCGACGTGCTGCAACTGCTGGAATTGGTGCGAAAGCGCGTCTTTGAACGATGTGGTATGCAGCTCGAAATCGAAATCGCCATCTGGCGACGTGACAGCGGAGACGACCAGGAATGACCGATCGACACGCCGGCGTGCTCGTGCTCATGGGAGGCCCCGACGCCGAGCGCGAGGTCAGCATCGTCTCCGGCTGCGCGGTCGCCAACGCCCTTCGCGAGACCGGCGAGTTCGTTGTCACGGAGCGCATCATCGATCGCGTGACGCTCGAACAACTTCGTTCGATGGCGGGCGACGTGATCTTCCCCGTGCTGCATGGCCAGTGGGGCGAAGGCGGGCCGCTGCAGGAACTGCTCGAAGCGCTCGGCGGGCCATACGTCGGCTGCGGTCCGCGCGCCGCGGCGCTGGCGATGAACAAGCTCGTGAGCAAGCAACGCTTGGGTCCGCTGGGCGTGCAGACGCCGGCCTCGCAACTGCTGCGGATTCGCGACGAGTCCAACATTCTGCCGCCGCTCGTTCTCAAGCCCAACGACGATGGTTCGAGCGTCGATCTGCGCATCTGCCGCACGTGCGCCGATGTCGAAGCTGCTCGTCGCGAGCTGCATCCCAAACGCGGCGAACTGCTGGCAGAGCG
>CAZLDF010000508.1:0-3056 GCA_964558095.1 uncultured Isosphaeraceae bacterium
CCCGGCTCGACGGGTTCGGGGTGGCGCACCGCGGCGTTCATGATGATGCGCTTGCCGAGCCACGATTCGCTGACGCCCGCGCCCACGCTTTCGACGATGCCGACGCCGTCGGACCCGCTGATGCGCGGATAGTCGAGCTTCGCGCCGGGCACGCCGCGGCCGACCCACAGGTCCAGATGATTCAGCGCCGACGCCTCCGTGCGGATCAGCAGTTCGCCCGAACCAGGCGCGGGCTCGGGCCAGTTCGCGTCGAAGCGCACGTTGGGCGCGACGGGAACGCCTTGGCGGACAATGACAGCCGCGTGCATGAGGCGGATTGTAAGCGAATCAGCACGGAGCAGATTCACCGTGGTGAATTCAGAAAGTCTGGCGGGCGATGTCCGAGAATCAGTCGATCGCGTGTCGGAGCGGGATGTTGAAGATCGCGCCCAGCACGCCATCGCGATGGCAGTCCTCGAGCGCGGCGACGACGTCCGGGTCGAGCTGCGTGCCCGCGACCTTGTGAATCTCGCTCAGCGCGCTTTCATACGTCCACGCGTGCTTGTAGCAGCGTTCGGACATCAGCGCGTCGAGGACGTCGGCGACGGCGGTGATGCGCGCCTCGATGGGGATCGCTTCGCCCAACAGGCCGTCGGGATATCCGCTGCCGTCGAACGCCTCGTGATGGCTTCGCGCGATGCGCGCCGCCCGCTGCATCGACTCGCGCTTCGACAGCATCCGCTGCCCGCGGATCGTGTGGTCCTGCATCACCGCACGCTCCTGCGGCGTCAGTTCCGCGGCCTTTTTCAGCACGTCGTGCGGGATGTTCAGCTTGCCCACGTCGTGCAGCATCGCGTCCAGCCCCAGCCGCTCGGCGTCGTTGGGCGCAAAGCCCAGCCGCAGCGCAAGCTGCTGCACCACGCTGCGGATGCGCACCAGGTGCCCGCCGGTGTCTTCGTCGTTCAGTTCGCTCGCCCGGGCGAGCTTGAACACCGCGTCGTAGTGCGCAGCGCGCATCGGATCGCTGCGCGGCATGGACCGGCGATCACGCTGTGGCCAGGTTGGTTCCGTCGTGGTGAACACGGCGATTCGGAACGATCGTCGCGGCGTGAGGATCGCGCCGCGAGCACCCACTCGACAATCCCGCTGGATTATCGACGAATCGGTGGGCCGGCCGCAGCGCGATCCCCGCCGCGGCGAGCGCCGTTGCCGTGTCCCGGCTGCTCAGACCTTCGCAGCGAGCTCGTCGCGCACGGTTGTGAGGAGTGTGAGGGTGGCGCGGACGCCTTCGAACTCGCTGAGCGTCTGGCCCTCGTATTCGATGCCGACGTGGCCGCGATAACCGGCGTCGAGGACGATGCGCATCATCTTCCGATAATCGGTGTGCGTCTCGTTGCCGTGCGAATCGAAATCGTTGGATTTGGCGCTGACGGCCTTTGCGAAGGGCATCAACTCGCGCACGCCCTGGTAGCGGTCGTACCAGGCATCCGGCTGGTCCTTGCGGTCCCAGTCCATGCAGAAGTTGCCGAAGTCAGGCAGCGTGCCGCAGTTGGGATGATCGACCTCGCGGATCGTTGCCGCGAGCCACTTGCCGTTGGATGACAAGCCGCCGTGGTTCTCGACGATGACGTTGATGTCATAGGGCTCGGCGAACTCGGTGAGCTTGCGCAGGCCGTCGGCGGCGCGCGACATCCGCTCGTCCCACGTCCCCGATGATTGCGCGTTGACGCGAATGCTGTGGCAGCCCAGCAGCTTCGCCGCTTCGACCCACTTGTGGTGGTTCTCGACGGTCTTGTTGCGGGCTGTTTCATCGGCGTCGCCCAGCGCGCCTTCGCCATCGCACATGATGAGCAGACTGGTCACGTCGTTATCGTCGGCGCGCTTTCGCAGGTCGCGGATGAATGCAGGGTCGTTGCCGCGGTCTTTGTAGAAGCGGTTGACGTATTCGACAGCGTGGATGTCGAACTCGTCACGCGCGATCTTCGCGAAGTCGCGGGCATCGAGCTGATTCGAGAAGAAGTTGCGATTGAGCGACCACTGGGCGAGAGAGATGTCGAACAAGGGTTTGTCCTTTGCTTCGTCGAGTGCGGCGCGGGCGTCGGGATGAATTGTGCCGCAGTGCGTGGGCGTAGCGCAGGCGGGAAGCATTGCACACACTACAGCGGCTGAACTCGCTTGAAGGAAAGTACGCCGTTGCACTTCCGCCCTCACCCCTAACCCCTCTCCCAAGGGGAGAGGGGGACAAGAAACCCTCACCTCTCACTCCTCTTCCGCCCCCCCAGGGAGAGGGGGGCCGGACTCCGCGACGCATTGCGTCGCGACTGCATGCGCATCCAGCGCGTTCACGTTCTCGTCTCCTTATTCGCCCTCTGTGCTCCCTCTGTGCTCTCGGTGTCTCTGTGGTCTTTCTTCTTCTTCTTCTTCTTTTGCGGGGGGCCGTTGGACTTGGGCTTGATGTAGCAGTGAAACCCGACGCAGGGGATTTCTTCTTCGCGCTGTTTCTCCGCGTCGCCGAGGAGTTTCTGGACTTCCATCATCAACTCGGGGCTGAGCGCAGCGGAGACGATGCGCTGCATGCCGTCGGGCCCGATGACGACGGTCGTGAGCACCGCGACGGTCTGGTCGTCATTGAGGGCCGCGATGATGTGCTCGCCGACCTGATGTTCGGCGCTTTTGATCGTCGTGACGAAGTGGCGGAGCTGGCCGCGATCGACGCGCTGGACGACCGCGGGCAGATTCGGCAGCGATTCGTCCTTCGGCAGCGTCTCATCGACGTCCGGCAAGTCCTCTTCTTCCCGCGGCAGGTTGGACGGAGGCTCTTCGTGATTGTTCGTCATGCGAGCGCCTTCTTCGCGGCCGCAACCGCGGCGTTGACGGCGTCGTTGATTTTCGCCGGGTCCTTGCCGCCGGCCTGGGCCATGTCGGGCCTGCCCCCCCCGCCGCCGCCGCAGGCTTGCGCCGCAGCCTTCACCCATTCGCCTGCTTTGAGACCCCTGGCGATGAGGTCCTTCGCCACGGAAGCCGCGATGAAGACCTTGCTGTTTTCGTGATCGGCGGACAGCAGCATGATCGCGGCC
>CAZLDF010000509.1:0-5165 GCA_964558095.1 uncultured Isosphaeraceae bacterium
GAGCACGAACGGTTCGAGCGGGCGAAGTTCGACCGCGGCGAGCTGCGGGAGGCGCTTTCGCAATACGAGCTGCCGCCGATCGTGGAGATACGATCGTTCCCGCGCGGCTCGCGGCGCTCGCCGAAAGCGCGCATCATCACCCGGCTCGGCGAATTCCTGCTCAAGCGCCGCGCGCCGGGGCGCGATGATCCGCATCACGTCGCCTTCACGCAGGAGCTGGAAATCCACCTCAACCAGCGCGGCTATCCCGCCCCGCGGCTGCTGGGCACGCGCGACTCCAACAACTCCATGCTGCAGATGCGAGGCGCGATTTACGAGCTGTTCGAGTTCATCGACGGGCGGCGTTACGACCGCAGCGAGCACGGCGCGCGGCAGGCGGGGCTGGCGCTGTCGCACCTGCACCGCTTGCTCGCCGAGCTGACGCCGCGTCACCAGGCGTCCACCGGAGGCTATCACGCCGCCGCCGAGTTCAAGCCGCGGATCAGGGCGCTTGGCGAGGCGGTGCGCCGCGTCGATCCGGCGACCGACGCCGACGTGCTGGCTTCGCTGTGTCAATGGCTGGAACAGGCATACGAGACCGCGGCGGCGCGCGTCGATGCGATGGGCTTCCCCGGCTGGACCAGAGTGCTCTGCCACGGCGACTGGCATCCGGGGAACCTGCTGTATCGCGAGCGGTCGATCGTGGGCGTGCTGGATTTCGATTCGGCCCGCACCGAGCCTCGCATGGCCGACGTCGCCAACGGGGCGCTGCAGTTCTCGATGCGCATGGGCGACGTGGACCAACCGCAGAACTGGCCGGCGGGCCTGGAAGTTCCATTGCTGGAGGCGTTCCTTCGCGGGTATGATCAGGCGGCCCGGCAGCCGCTGGCCGCCGAGGAGCGGGCGGTCTTGGCGCCGCTGATGATCGAGGCGCTGGTGCTCGAAGGCATCGTGCCGATCGCGGCGACGGGGATGTTCGGCCGCATCGGAGGCTTCGCGTTCCTGCAGATGATGCAGCGAACCGTCGAGTGGATGCGGCAGCACGCGCCGATGCTGGAGCAATCGCTGGATCGGAACAATTCATGACGCCAGGGCGAGCGAGGAACACACGGCGACCGGGGGCAGGCGAGCGGCTGGCGGCGCGTCTGTCGGGCGCCGCCGCGGCGGTTCTGCTCGTCGGCGCGCTTGCGTCGCCTTGCGCGGCGCAGGAGAAGCCCCAGCCGGTTCGACAGGACATCGAGCCGCGCATCGAGCGGGTCGTCGAGCTGCGCGATGCGAACCTGCGCATGCTGCTGGATGCTCCGCCGTCGGCGTCGCCCGACCTGTCGCAGGACTTTTCCGCGCAGCATTTGATTGATGAGCGCGACTGGTCGAGCGTGACCGTCGAGCCGTGGGTGCAGCAGGCCGTGGAGCAGCTTGACGACCCGTCATATGAATCGCGCGAAGAGGCGATGCAACGACTGGTCGATTCCGGCGCGGACGTGCGCCAGCTCTGCGCGCTGCTGGCGGGAGAAGCCGTCACGGCCGAGCAGCGGCAGCGATTGCTGGAGGTGGTCTATCAGTTCCTGCTGCTTCGACCGCGCGGGGCGCTGGGCATCAGCATGGATCAGGCGCACTTCAATCGCGAAATCCCCGGCGAGGTGCGCGTCAACGATCTGCTCGCCGATCTGCCCGCGGAAAGAGTGCTGCGCATCGACGACCGCATTACGCACTTCAACGGCCAGTTGCTGAGCAACCCGACCGAGTTGATCCGTCACGCGCAATCGCGCATGCCCGGCGAGCAGGTGACGCTCACCGTGCGACGGCCGCGCGTCGATGCGCGCGGCAGCTACGTCGTTGACGGGGTCGGCGAACAGGTCCTGGACGTGCTGGACGTTTCGCTGGTGCTCGGATCGGCGGACAAGCTGGTCGATCCCGTGTCCGGGCGGCCGCTGACCGGCGGCCCGGTGATGCAGCAGCGGCGGGAGCAGGCGCGGCTGGTGGCGGCGCACTTTTCCGCCCGCGCCCGCCGCGTGCCGATCCTTAACGAGACCACGCCGCCCTTCGTCGCGTCGCTCAAGATCACCGATGAGATGATCGAGCAGAACATCGAGTTGCAGATGCTTCGCAAGCAAATCGAGCTGGCTCGCCGCGGGCCCGACGAAGTCGCCGAAACGTATCGCGAGCAGTGGCAGCTTCGACTGCGTCATTTGCGCGAGCAGGCGGCGGCGCCGCAGTGGACGGATCTGGACCGCGAGTTCTTCGCGCGCCTGGCCGATCGGTTCGAAGAGCTGATCTCCGCGGAGATGCCGTAACGGCGCCGCGCGGTCACTACGGCGCCGCGCTTCCGGGCGTCGTCGTCAGAAGGACGCCCAGCCAGATCAGTCCCGCCAGAAGCGTCGCCGCCACGATCGCCCATGCGATGATCGTCGAAGCGCGCGCCATCGCCGGCATACGGTTTGATCGCGTCAGGGGCAGCGAGTCTTCGCGCTGGCCGACATCGACTTCGTCCCAGTCGATGTCGATGGAGTCCTGCTTGTTCTTTTCAAGGACGGCTCGGGCGCGCTGAAGGTCGGCTTGCCGCACCTGAACGGGCACTTCCAGCCATTTGGATTGGATCGGCAGCGCGGCGCTCGCCGCGCCGAAGGCGAATGCGTCGATGCCTTCGCTGCGCAGCACAGCGACGAGCGCGTGCGCCTCGAACTCGCTGGCGCACGTCGTCACGGTGGCGAGATCGTCCGGCTGGGGCATGGCGCTACGCCTGCGCCCGCACGGCATCGACGGCGCGCCACATCTGCGGCAGGGCATCAGGCCCGAACCCGTGGCCGTCGATGAGCACGTGCCAGCCGGAAACGTTGTCGCGCTGCACGCGCGTGTGCATGCCCTGCTTCAGATGCGCCGCGATCAGCGGCTGGTTGAGCAGCGTTCCCTCGGCTGCGTCGCCTTCCATGCGCTTGACCTCCACCCACAGATGCTCGTGATCGGGTTCGTTCTGCAGGGCCGAAGCGAACGCGGACTTCACCAGGAACACGGCCATGCGGTCGGACAGGCCGCCGCCATGCGATTGCGACTCGACGATGTCGCGCAGCGAGGTGAAGGCGGTGGCGAACTCGGGCCAGGTGGTGCGCGCCCGCAGCGCCTGCCGCTCGGTTTCGCGATGCGTCACGTACAGCGCGGCCTGACCCTTCTCGATGGCCTGGACGACCGCCTTCGGCCACAGCTTGCTGAGGCGCCGCTGCTTTCCCTGCGAGGGGGCGCGGCAGATGACCACGCGCGGGCCGACGTGCATCTGGTCGCCACGCTGCGAATCCGCGCGATCCTGCGAGCCGCCCGGGGCGTCGGCCGCCACCGCTTCCATCGCCACGTCCCAGGGCTGGAACGAAACCGCCAGGTCGGTGCCGATGGTGAACGCCTCGCCCGGCTCCTGCGGAAGCGGCTCCTCCAGAAGCAGGGCGGCGACGTGGTTGATGACCTCGGCGGCGGCGTCGGCGTGGCGGGCGGGCACGCCCAGCATCTCCAGCTCCGGCACCCCGCAGCGCCACAGGCCGTGCGTGTGCAGCCAGAGCTGCGTCTCGCCTTCCACCGGCGCATCATCGCCCTTGTCGTCGTCCGGCGCGACGGCATGAATGGCCCAAAGCACGAAGACCGGCGGCTCGGCGCCTTCCTTCAAGTACGCCGAATCCAGCGCCGCCCGCGGATGCCATGCGTTGATGTTGACGTCGAACACGCCCGGCGCGTCCGAAAGCGCCGACGCCAGCCATCCCACGATCGTGCGATACGTCGTCAGCGGGTCCTCCGGATCGAGCATGGTCTCGAATCCGATGTGCCAGCGGCAGGAGATGCGCTCCTCGGGCGTCTCGCGGGTGTTGTCGTCGGAATAGTCGAAGCCGCGCGAAGCTTCGGCCCAGAGAATGCAGGGCGTGTCGAGGTCTTCGCGGCGCACGACGACGCCCCAGCAGATCTCCGCGTCGTCGCTCTCCAGCTCGTCCAGCACCTGCAGCTTCGCGCCGGCGGCGCTGCGCAGCGCGGCGATGACTTCCGTTTGCGTGGGCTCGGAATCCGCCATCCACGGCACGAGCAGGTCGGTCGGCTCGGGTCCGTTGGCCAGCGGTGATGACTCGTCGATTTGATCCGGCTGCGGCACGATCCCGTCGCCGTCGTCCTCGGGCATGACACAAGTGTAGCGTCGCAGCTTCGTTTGTGGGGGGCGTCGGTGCGAACGCC
This sequence comes from uncultured Isosphaeraceae bacterium, assembly GCA_964558095.1. Lineage (GTDB taxonomy): Bacteria > Planctomycetota > Phycisphaerae > Phycisphaerales > SM1A02 > CAZLDF01. Next base: position 4,183 of record CAZLDF010000509.1, read on the forward strand.
CGCCATCACCCCAGGTTCGTCGCGAAGCGCCGCTTTCTCGATTGACGTCGTCAACCGAGTCCGGTGGATGGATTGCAGATGTTTGGGAGACTTCGCAGCGACGAAGTCGCCGCGCGCTCGTCTTCGTAACGTCTCTCCGTGCACGGCGTGGCGCAGGGCGTCGCTCCCCGCTGCACGGTCATCGGCTCCACGGCCGGACGTCGATCTGCCAGCCGTCTTCGGCTCGAGGCGTTTCGATGCTCAGTTGTCGCAACTGTTCGTCGGTCAGAACGGGATTGAGCCGCACGTTCGCGAATCGCACCAGTTTCTTCTTGCCGTTGACTTCGACCGCTTCGACGCCGACGGGCAGGCGCGTCGCGCGGTCGAAGAAGAGATCGACGTGCTCGAAGTCCTTGGCCTCGTTCGTGCCTTCACGCGGCGTCAGTCGCAGACCATCGACTTCATAGGCGGCGCGCAGCTTCGCCAGCGAACCCTCCGCGGGCAGCTCGATGAGCGTCACGTCGAATCGTTTGAGCACGTCGTCGCGTTTCTGCCCGATGGGAAGCGGGATCGGCCCTTCGCCGAGCTTGAGGGGGTCGAACTTCTCCCCCGGCGCGACGATTTCGCGGTTGATGAACTGCTTGTTGTCGTGGTCGATTTCCGCCAGCCACACGCCGTCGAAGACGTAGTGCATGTTCTGCGATCGCAACTGGCGGTCGTCGATGCGTTCGCTGAACGCAATGGCGAATCGCTTGCCCTGCAAGCCGCCGACGTGGTCGTAGATCATCGTGCCCTTGCGCGTCGATGTGCGCCCGGTGAACTCCTCTTCGACGATGTAGGTGAGATCGCCGGTGAAGCTGCGCAGGTCATCCGCGGACGATTCCAGCGCGTCGAGTATCGCGATGACATCGGCGGAGGCGTCGGCGACGGGTGAATCCGTCGCTGCGCCGGTCGTCTGCGGCTGAGCGGGCGCGGCGGACGGCGGTGATTGCAGGGCTTCTCGC
>CAZLDF010000510.1:0-3326 GCA_964558095.1 uncultured Isosphaeraceae bacterium
AGATGCCGGGCATGGACGGCCTGGAGCTGCTCGAAATGGTCCGCAAGCACGACGAGCAACTGCCCGTCGTGCTGATGACGGCCTACGGCACGATCGAAACCGCCGTCGCCGCCATCCGCAAGGGCGCATACGACTATCTCACCAAGCCCTTCAACGGCGACGCGCTGCTGGTGACGATCGAACGCGCCATCGAGCACACCCGCCTGCTGCGCGAAAACCAGGTGCTGCGCTGCGCTTCCAATCCAGGCGGCTCAGCCGCGATGGAGAACACGCACGAGCTCATCGGCGACGGGCCCGCGATGTCGCAGCTTCGCGGCGAATTGACGCGCATCGCCGCCAGCCACGGCGCCGTGCTCATCACCGGCGAAAGCGGGTCCGGCAAGGAAGTCGCGTCGCGCTGGATTCACGATCACAGCCCGCGATCCGGTGCCCCCTTCCTCGCGCTCAACTGCGCGGCCCTTTCCACAAGCCTGCTCGAATCGGAGCTTTTCGGCCACGAGATAGGCGCCTTCACCGGCGCCGACAAGCTGCGCAAGGGACGCTTCGAGCTGGCCGACGGCGGGACGCTGCTGCTCGATGAGATCAGCGAAGTCGCGCCGCCCGTGCAGGCCAAGCTCCTGCGCGTGCTCCAGGAGCAAAGCTTTGAACGCGTCGGCGCCAGCGCCAGCCGCAAGGTCGATGTGCGCGTCATCGCGACGAGCAACCGCAATCTGCCGGCCGAGGTCGAGCGCGGCACGTTCCGTCAGGACCTCTATTTCCGGTTGAATGTGTTGCCGGTGCGCATGCCCAGCCTGCGCGAACATCGCGAAGACATCGCGCCGCTCGCCGATCACTTCGTCGGCCGCATCGCGAAGCGGGAAGGCAAGCCGATCAAGCGCTTCGAGGACGCCGCGATCGCGACGCTGCGCGAGTATGACTGGCCGGGCAACGTGCGCGAACTGCAGAACATCTGTGAGCGAGCGGCGGTGCTCACGCCGGACGACACGATCCGCGCGTCGCTCATCGAGCCGTGGCTGGGGCACGAACCGATGATCATCACCAACAGCGAGCGCGTGCCGCTGATCGAAACTGTCCGCAACGCGAACGTGGCGACGGCCACAGCGCCCGCGCGGCCGACTTCCGGAGCGATGCCGGCGCCCGCAGCCTTCACCACCGAAGTCAAGACCTTCGTCTGCGACGGCGCGCGGCGGCTGGAAGACATTGAACGCGACGTTATCGTCGCCACCCTCAAACAACACAACGGCCATCGCCAGCGCAGCGCCAGCGCGCTGGGCATCGGCGTCCGCACGCTCGGCCTGAAGCTCAAGAAGTGGAAGGAGGAGCAGCTCGTCGCCGCGGACTTATGACAATTCCGGGTGGCACGGGCAAGCTCTGCTCTGAGAGCTTGCCCGTGGAGAGTCTCGCGACCGGCGCCAACGCTCTTTCGATGCTGAACGACGTGACACAATCCGACGCGATCGGCGTACTCGAGCGGATGATGCAGTTCGCCGGGCAGCGCCATCGCATCATCGCGCACAACATCGCCAACATCGACACGCCAGGCTTCCGACCGGTGGATGTCTCGGTCGAGGAGTTCCAGGAGCGTTTGCGCGACGCGGTCGAGGCGCGGGATGCGCGCGGGGCCGCCGGCGGGGGCTCGCTGCCCCTGGCCGACTCTCGCGAAATCTCGTTCAGCGAGCATGGCGTGACGCTTCGTCCCCAACCCGCCGGGGACAACATCCTGTTTCACGATCAGAACGACCGTTCAGCCGAGCACATTATGCAGGACCTCGTCGAGAACTTCATGGCCTTTCGCACCGCGGCGCAATTCACGCGCAAGCAGTTCGCGCTTCTTGAATCAGCCATCGCTGAACGCGTCGTTTGATCGGTGACGTTATCGGCACTCGTTTTGCAGGGGACAGGAGGCAGGGGACAGGAGGCAGGAGACAGGAGACAGGAGACAGGAGACAGGAGACAGGAGTCGGGAGACATGCACCTCTCCAGACGCTCGTTCATTGTGAGTCCCTAGTCCCTGCTTCCTCATCCCGAACCCCGAACTCCGAACTCCGAACTCCGAACTCCGAACTCCGAACCCCGCCCCCCACATGTACGGCTCACTCGACATTTCGACCTCCGGCCTGCTCGCGCAGCGGACGCGCATGACGACGATCGCCGCCAACGTCGCGAACAAGGACACGATCCTCAACGAGGCGGGCGAGTACGAGCCGTTCCGTCGCCGCATCGCCCTGTTCGCTGCCGGCGATCCCGCAAACAACAGCGAGCGCGGCGTGCACGTCTCGGACATTCTGTTGGACGACGCCCCGTTACGACCGGTCTATGAGCCCGGCTCGCCTTACGCCAACGAGGACGGCTACGTATTCTTCCCCAACATCAACCCCGTCATCGAACAGATCAACATGATGGAAGCTTCGCGCGCTTACGAAGCCAACGTCGCGGCGATCGAGGCCACCAAGTCGATGGTCAGCGTGGCGCTGCAGATGATCGCGTGAATGTAATTGACCACGGAGGCACGGAGACACGGAGGTGGAGTTGAGATTTGGAATTTGAGATTTGAGATCTGGGATTTGAGATCTGGGATTTGAGATTGGGTGATTTGGTGATTGAAATCACGCCGGACCTGAGTCCTCGAAGGTCCGGGTAGAATGGTCTCATACATTTTGACACTTTGACGTTTTCAGATTTGGACATTTGGACTTTGGACTTTTGGACTCATCCCCCGTGCCTGACCCACTTGGACTCATCGGATCAACCAGCGGCGTGCAGCCGGTGTCGCCGCTTGCGCCCGGAGGCGCTGCGAAGCGGCCGGGCGACGCGGACTTCAAGAAGCTGCTCGAAGATCAGATTCGCCAGGTCAACAGTCTCCAGCAGGATGCGCGAAAGGCCGTCGAAGACCTCACCACCGGCCGGCGCGACGACCTCGAAGGCGTCATCCTTGCCACGCAGAAGGCAGAAACTGCCTTCAAGATGCTGCTCGCGGTGCGCAACAAGGTGATGGACGCCTACGAAGAAGTGAAACAGATTCGAGTTTGACGCCCGTTCGGGCCGATTCACGCCCCGCCGGGCCGTCAGGATGACGCCTCGCCCGGCACATTTTGCCGATTGATTGCATCGTGCAACATCGCAGGGCATGGAGGCCGGCTCGATGGCACAAATTCCGCAGCGCATCCAAACCGTTTTGGCGCAGCTCCGCACGCTTCCGCACAGCGCGCGGCTGATCATCGGCTGCGTGCTTGTCATCCTGGTGCTGTGCCTGGTGGTCGTCGGGCAGCTCACCGCCGCGCCGGACATGGTGGCGCTGCCCGTGAGTCTTGAAGGCGAACGGCGCA
>CAZLDF010000511.1:0-2503 GCA_964558095.1 uncultured Isosphaeraceae bacterium
GATTCGCTTTCCATGCTTGACCGGACCATCGAGCCGGTCGTGCGCGGCGCGATCACGCAGGAGGACGGATCGCAACTGTACATCAAGACGTCGGGGATGCGCGGCGTGACGAGCGAAGGCGCGGCGTCGGCGGCGTTCGTGCTCGGGATCAACTCCTATGACATGATGCGACTTCGCGAAGACCTTATGCAGGACGTGGAACAACGCGAAGATCTGGGACAGCGCTTCCAGCCCGATTTCGCCGACGTGCTGCGATCGGACGTGCGGCAAGACTCGGGGAAGATCGAGACGCAGATCGACAGGAAGATCGAGACCGCGGCGCCGGGCGCCGCGCCGGGCGCGGACGCAGAAGCGACCGGCGAGCCGGCGGGATATCAGCGGCTGCTCGAGCGCGTCGCCGCTCGATACGCGTCTTCGCGCAAGGAGCGCGACGTCAACATCGACGAAGAAATCGTCGATGAGCTTGGCGAGGACTACAACCGATTGCGCGCAAGCCTGCGCGCGGCATTGGAAGAGGAGATTGCCGCGGAGGCTGCGGATGCGACGGCCGAGGGCGAAGGCGAGCCCGGGACCGAAGCGGGCGGAGGGGGGGGCGAGGCGGAAATCGACGAGAGCGCGACGGCGCCGTCGATGCGCCCCGCGGACCGCGGAGACGAATCGGTGCGCTCGCCGCTGCAATCCAGCCGCACGACCCGAGACGTGCGCCAGACTCCAGGCGCTCGCATGACGCTGCCGGCGCCTGCGAACCTGCCGATGATCGATGCGCTGAATCACGGCGAACGCGTCGAGCATTTCTCGCGAACGGGAGACGATTCGCGCCTCAACGAGCTGCTGCGCGAAGGCGAAGAGCGAATGGCGAAGGGCGAATACTTCTGGGCGGAGCGGCGCTTCGAGCGCGCGTTGCGCTTGAAGGCGGGGCACCCGATGGCGCAGGCGGGCCTGGGCCACGCGCAGCTCGGCGCGGGGCTGCATCGCAGCGCTTCGCTGACGCTTCGCAACCTGCTGACCAATTCGCCGGAGATGATCGACGTGCGTTACGCGCAGTCGCTGCTGCCGAATCACGTGGCGCTGGGGGTGACGGCGAGCGCGCTGCAAAGCCGCATCGCGCGCCAGGACGACATGTCCACCAGCGGCTTCATGCTCGCGTACATCGGCCATCAGCTCGAGGACCGCGAACTGATGGAAGCGGGTCTGCAGGCGATGTCGCAGGGCGACGCGCGCGACCCCATGCTTCCAGTGCTGCGCGGCATCTGGCTGAATGAAGACGAAGACGCCGCGGGCGATTCGCGCGCGACGCCCCAGCCCTCGCAACCGCAGAAGTGAAGCGCGCTCGTCGCGGCGGACGCCGCAAATTGCAGCGGCGAACAGCGGTATTATCGGCCACGGTTGATGTCTTCAGCTTCGGCCGCGTCGCGGTCGATGAAGTGCATGGATGAGTACCATCGGCTCGCCTATCGACACGTCGCTGCTTCAGACGGCGCAGGCGCAGCAGGCCGCCAGCCGGTCGCGCGATCGCGAGAAGGCGGCGGCGACGGATTCGGCGCGGCGGATGCGCGACCAGGTCGAGCTGCGCGTCGCCGGCGTCGAGCATGACGACGCCGTTCGCCGCCTGCCAAGCAACGATTCCGAGCAGGCCGAGGCGGAGCGCCGCTCGCGCCCGCGGTCGCAACCGCCGCCTCCCCCCGCCGGCGAAGGGCCCGAACACGTCGATCTGACCGCGTGAACGCCGCCGGTCGCGATTTCAGCGATTTTAGAAATTTCAAAAATCATTGAAACGACGCCCCGCGGCGCCGTCGGCGCGGTATCCTGAAGTATTGGAGGCGCGGCACCGTGGCGGCTCGACGCAAGTCATCCTTCGGACGTTCCGACGCGACGAGGCGCACCCGCCCGGCGGGTCGCGTGCTCGAGGAATCGATCGAGCGGTTCATCGCGATGTGGGGCCAGATGGGCACCAACTGGGGCGTGCCGCGCACCATGGCGGAAATCCACGCGCTGCTGTTCATCAGCGATTCTCCGCTGAACGCCGCGGACATCGCGCGGCAGCTCGATCTCAGCCGCGGCAGCGTTTCGATCTCGCTGCGAGCGCTGGTCGAGTGGGGCATCGTCCGCAGGGCGAGCCTGCCCGGCGATCGCCGCGACTATTACGAAGCCGAGCAGGACGTGCGGCAACTCTTCCGCGCGATCCTCCGCGAGCGCAAGAAGCGCGAGATCGAGCCGCTGCTCGACGAGCTGTCGGAGCTGGCCGAATTGACCGACGCGACTCGACCGCTGCGCGTCGATCGGCAGACGGCGGCGCTGAAGCATCATGCGGCGAAGCTGGAAAAGCTGCGACAGTTCGTCGAGTTGGTGGACGCCGTCGCGGAGCATCTGATCAACTCGACCGACGATGATCTGAAGATGCTGGCGAAGCTGTTGGCGGCGGCGTCGTGAACGTGTGATGCGGGCCATGACGGCATGAAGGAAAGTTCGCTCATTCTGTCGCAGTGTTCAGCCGCAGCGCCCG
>CAZLDF010000512.1:0-4986 GCA_964558095.1 uncultured Isosphaeraceae bacterium
ACCAAGGGCTGCTATCCGGGCCAGGAAGTCGTGGCGCGCATGCAGAACCTCGGCCGGCCCAAGCAGATGCTCGTGGGCCTGCGCCTGCTCGCCGACCGGCTGCCGGTGGCCGGTGGCCAGGTCTTCGCCGCCGGCGACGAGCCGATGAGCACGCCGATCGGCGTGGTCACCAGCAGCACGCTGAGCCCGATGCTCGGCGGCGCATCCATCGCACTGGCGATGATCAAGAGCGCGTTCGCGGACGTCGGCACGAAGCTCATTGTGAACGCCGAAGGCAGGCAAGCGCCGGCGGTCGTGACGGCGCTGCCGTTCTGGGGCGGACCGAAATCGGGCATTTGAGCAGTCCAGCGTTGAATATGTCTCGAAGCACACTTTGCCCGAAGCGGGCAAAGTGTGGCACCCCGTTTCACCGTTAAGATGCACCCGTGAGCCTTCCGAATTCCATCCGCATCACCGAAGTTGGGCCGCGCGACGGGCTGCAGAACGAGCCCGGCGTGATCGGCGTCGATGACAAGATCGCGTTCATCAATCTGCTTTCGCGCAGCGGCGTCGCGGAGATCGAAGTCACGAGCTTCGTCAGCGCGAAGTGGGTGCCGCAGCTTGCCGACGCCGAGCAAGTGCTTTCACGCATCGAGCGAGTGGGGGGTGTCGTCTATTCCGCGCTGGTGCCAAATGAGCAAGGCATGGAGCGGGCCCTGGCCGCGAAAGCGAACAAGATCGCGGTCTTCACCGCCGCCAGCGAGACGTTCAGCCGGCGAAACACCAACGCGAGCATCGCGGAAACCCTGGCGCGATTCGCACCGGTGATCGCGACTGCGAAGTCGCACTCGCTGCCCGTGCGGGCGTACGTTTCGTGCGCCGTCGCGTGTCCATATGAGGGGCCGATCGAGCCGGCGCAAGTGCGCGACGTCGTCGAGCGACTGCTCGAACTGGGCGCTGATGAAATCGACCTCGGCGACACGATCGGCGTCGCGGTGCCCAGCGACATCGATCGGCTGTACGAAGCGCTCGCGCCCGTGCTCCGGGCCGAGGACTCGACGCTGCATCTGCACGACACGCGCGGCACGGCCCTGGCGTGCGCCTATCGCGCGATGCAGCTTGGCGTGCGCAGCTTCGACAGCTCGTGCGTCGGCCTCGGCGGCTGCCCGTTCGCGCCCGGCGCCGCGGGTAATCTCGCCACCGAGGACCTCGTTTATCTCTGCGATCGCATGGGCATCCCCTGCGGCGTCGAGCTGAATGCGCTGCTCAAAGCCGGCCGGCACATCGCGCCGCTTGTCGCGCGAACGCCGACCGGGCGGGTGTTTCAAGCGGCGGGGCGCTAAGCGCTCTCGTCGAAGCGGTATCGTTCAGTTCGAATTGCGCGATGGCGCCGTTCGTCAGGCGATGCTCGCGGCGGTTGCGCCCGATCGCCCTTACCGCCAGCACATCTGCGTCGAGCGTCACGGCGCGCGGCGAGCCGGGAAACCCGAAGCTGCCGGTGTTGATGATCGTGCAGTCGCCACGGCGCCAGATGCCGGCGCGATGCGTGTGGCCGAGAATCATGAACTGCGCCTGCGGCGCGTGGGCCGCGACGAACGCCGCGGCGAGATTCGGCGCGCTGCGCCAGTAGTGCAGCACCTGCGCGATCGCCCACGGTCGAATGAGCATCGCGAACACCGACGACCGCGCAGCCTGCTCGGTCAGGTCGGCCCACTCCGCATGCGATGCGTGCTGCATCACGCTCAGGCGATGCTCGAGGCGGCCTCGCTCGAGATCGCTCAGCGTCGCCATCGCGTCGTCGTGCGCCTTGCGCACCAGCGACGCGGCCGGGCTCCACGGCGCGACGGCCGGATGCAGCACGTCGCCATGCGTGATGAACACCCGCCCGTCGGCGAGGCACAGATGTCGAACGTCCGTCAGATAGGCGTCGTGATTGCCTGAAAGCAGCGTGAGCTCGACGCCGTCGTGTTCGCACAATTCCTGGAGTGCGAGCACTTCGCGAGCGGCACGCGCGCGGTGAACCGGGTGGTGAATTTCCGCCACGTCGCCGTTGATGATGACGCGTTCGAATCCCCGCCACAGCGGGCGCAGCGCCGCGGCCGAGCCGGCGGAGCAGCGCTCGCGGCCCAGATGCGTGTCCGACAGGATGATCGTGCGATCGCGCATGCGCCGCTATCGACTTCGACTTGCGGCAGGAGTCGATGGAGCGCTCGGAACAACGCCGGCGCTTCTTGTCGTCGCCTCCGATGCGCGATTGGTGAAGTCAATTCCGCCGCGGATTATCGGTCCAGACGCGGCGGCTGCTCGGACGCGTGGTCGCAAGTCGCTCTGGGGCCGAACGTGATGACGTTCTTGCCGCGGCGCTTGGACTGCAGCGCCAAGGCGTCGGCGTGATGCAGCAGGCTGTCCGGGTCGTCGCCGTCCCACGGGAACGTCGCCAGGCCGGCGGAGATGCTCAGCGAGCCGGGCGCTTCGACGCCCAGCTTGGGGAAGCGCATGCGCCAGATCTGTTCCTGAAATCGCCGGGCGATCTGCTCGACGGTTTCAGGATGGACGGAGCCGACTTCGCGCGGGCCTTCGACGTCGGCGAAGATGACGACGAACTCGTCGCCGCCGATGCGGCAAACGCGATCGCCCTGGCGAATGACGCTCTTGAGCAGGCGCACGGTTTCGGTGAGCACGAGATCGCCCGCGTCGTGGCCGAACTGATCGTTGTAAAGCTTGAAGTTATCGAGGTCGAAGACCATGACGGTGACGGGCCGGCGGCGGTGACGCGCCTGAGCGATCGCGTCGCTGAGGAATTTGCGGTAGTAGCGGCGGTTGAACGCGCCGGTGAGGTCGTCGGTGTAGGCCATCTGTCGATAGCCCGCATACGAGCGATGCAGCGCCATCCATCGCGCCAGCCACGCCGCCCACGCCTGCACGCGGCGCTCATCGATTCCCTCCGCTCGCCCGCCCCCCCCGCCCCCCCCGGCCCCCCCGCACAGCCAGCCGAAGCGCACGCCTTCATGCTCGACCGCTGCGAAGTCGCGCGCGGGTTCGGGCCGCTCGGCGCTCGTCTCGAAGCAGACATCACTCCAGCCGGTCTGTTGTTTGAGCAGTTCGAGCGCGATCGCGGGGAAATCGGCGTCAGGATCCATGACGGCTTCGACGAGATCGGTGTCGCCCAGCGCCGCCTGGGCTTTCGCCTCAGCCCGCTGTGCGCGGTCTGGTTGAGGCTGCTGATGCGATTTGGGCGCGCGCGGCGCCGCCAGTCCCGCTGGTGCGGGCGCCGGCTCGCGATGCGCTGCAGCGCCGGAATCGGCGCGTGCTTCGCCCGGCGCCGCGGCCTGCGGCGCCTGAACCGGCCGCACCGCCTGATGCAGTTCGACCGCGATCGCCAGTGCCGGCGTGTCGCTGCCGATGGCGCGATCGAAGCGCGCGATCGCGTCGTGATCCAGCCGCGGCTGCTGCGCCTGCCGCACGACGATGACATCGACGGAGGGATCGACGCGGCGGAGCGCTTCGGCGAGCGCGCCGCCGCGGCCTTCGCCAAGCTGATCCGCCGCGACCAGAACCGCGAACACAGGAACTCGCAGCCCGCGAGCGTTCTGGCCCGGCAGGGTGAGCATCGCGATCGCTTCGAAGACGTTGCGGGTTCGCAGCGGCGTCTGCTCCAGCAGGCTTTCAAGCTCGGCGAAGCGCGCATCGTCGCCGACGAGCAGCAATCGCCCGCGCACCGGACGTGCGGCTCGCGCTTCGCTGCTCATGCGTGGCGCTCCTTCGGCTGGGGGGGCGGCGGCGGGTTGAACAGCATCTCCAGCTCCGCCGGCGTCACGCGCGTCGAGTCCGCCAAAGCGGCAAGCTGTTCGTCATCCATCTCCGCGGCGGAAAGCGCCTGATCGCCGGCGTCGTCGCTTTCGCTCAGCGCCGACATCGGCTGCGCCAGCCGCAGCGGCGGCGGACCGGACGACCGCGCCGGTCGCGGCGGCTGCTTCGCGAGCATGCCGGCGTCATGGCGCAAAGCCGCCACGCCGGCCGGCGACGAGGACGTCGCCTCTGTGGCTGCGGCAGTCGCCGACTCGCGCGGAACTCCCGGCGTCAATTCACGCAGGCTGCCCTCGGCCAGCACCCAGACGCCGACCGCCGGCAAGTGAGCCGCCACCGCCTCGGCGAGCAACTCAAACTCCGGCCAGCGCTGCGGCTGGCAGACGACGAGCAGCGGCCGCGAGCACGTCCCGAGGCCCCAGGCCGCCCGCGAAACCTCGCTGCGCTCGTGCAGACACAGATGTGCCATCGCGAGGAAGGGTTCGTGCTCGAACGTCGCCTCCCAGCCCTGATCGGCGACGGCCTGACGGGCTCGTGCCAGCGCCTCGGGCTCCGCCGCGCACAGCACCACGCACTGGCAGGGCGGCTGAGAGGGCCCAGCGGGGCCGGGGGGGCCGGGGGGCTGATTCAGGTTTTGCTGGGAGTCGAGCATGCGGGTATGTACGTCCAACGTGACATATTACCGCCCCCGGATCGAGCGCAAAGCCGCAAAGTTTTGCATTTGCAGGGCGGTCTGGGCGGGATGAGGCCGGTAGGGTGCAAGCGAACGGCAGGTGGTCTTGCCGCTGCGCCATCACGATGATCGATGCTCTTTTCGCTTCGGCGACGTCCACGGTAGCGCGTGGGGCTCGTTCAACGCGCGACTACGCCGCCTGTTGCTGTCGCTGCTGCTGCTGAAGTTGCTCTTGGTGCTGCAACTGCGAGCGCACAGTCGCCTGTCGCTGGGCTTCGGCGCTGATGAGCATCGCCGCGATATGGGCGGCCCCGTCGGGACTCGCCATGTCGCGCAATGCGGCGGACATGCGCTCGCGCGCTGCCGCGTCGTTCAGCAGCGCCCGCAGGCGGTTGCCGTTTGCCAGAAGATTGGCGACGGGACCGATGTGATCGGGCGCGACGGCCGCGGCGCCGGCCTGCTCCAGGCGCTTGGCGTGCTTGAGCTGGTGGTTGTCGCGGTGATAGGGATAGGGCATGAACACGGTT
>CAZLDF010000513.1:0-5015 GCA_964558095.1 uncultured Isosphaeraceae bacterium
TCACCCACGCGGCCGAGCTGCTGTGCAATCCCGACTGCCAGGGCGACGCGCAGTCGCAATACCTCGACCGCATCGCCGACGCATCTGAACGCCTCAACGAAGTGCTGGAGCGCACGATCGAACTGTCCGGCGACGACGCCGTGCATCGATCGACCGCCCCGAACGAGCCCGTCGATCTCGACCTGCGCGACCTGATCTCGACCGTCGCGCAGCGCGTTCGCCGCTTCGCGGAAGAGCGCGGCGTGAGCATCGGGTGCGACATCCACGGCGACGTCCCCGTGCTCGTCAAGGCCGACGCTGTGGTTCTGCGGCGGGCGCTGGCGCTGTTGTGGCGCAGCGCGGTGCGCCGGGCGACCAAAGGCCCCATCACGATGCAGGTCGTGCGCGACGCCAAGAACCCCGAATCCACCAACCTGCGCTTCACCATCAGCGCGCCCAAGGGCGGCATTCCGCAGGAATACCTCGAACGGGCCTTCTATCCCGCGGACAGCGGCGTCGATGACGCCGTGGGCCTGGGCCTGGGCGCGTGCCAGCGCGTCGCGGCGCAGATCGGCGGGACCGTCGGCGTCGATGCACGCGGCGCGCACGGCCCGACCTTCCGAATGCTGCTCACCGTCATCGAAGTCAACCCCAACACCGAAGGCCGGCGAAGCGACGCGCGCCTCTTCCAGGAATCGGTGCGAAGCAATCTCGGCCTGGTGCTCGACCTGTCGCTCGGCGGCATGCGCGTCGAAACCTCCAAGCCCGAACAGGGCCGCCACGCCATCACGCTTTCCGACGACTCGGAAACGATCGAACTGCAGGGCGACGTGGCGTGGACGCGGCGTTCGGGCTTCCGCAAGTATGAGCTGGGCATCAAGTTCGCCTCGCCGGGGCCCGAAGCCGCGCGTCAGCTTCGCAAGTTCGCTTCGCGCAATCGATTGCGGCGGACGATGGAAGCGGCGTGATCGAACGAGTCGATGACCCCAGAGCCCACGGATATCTATCCGTGGGCTTTCGTTGCGCGTTCTCTCGTATCATCCGCGCATGCCGCGATACAAGTTGACCGTCGCCTACGACGGCACGGACTTCCACGGCTGGCAGAAGCAGCACCCGCCCGAAGGCGAGCCGCTGCGCACAGCGCAGGGCGTGCTCGAAGACGTCGTGCGCCACGTCGTCCGCGAACCAGACATCAACGTGCTCGGCGCCTCGCGCACCGACAGCGGCGTGCATGCGGAAGGCCAGGTCGCGGCGTTCAGTTGCACGCTTCAGCTCGATCCGCAGCGCATGGCGATGGCGCTCAACTCGCGGCTTCCCGACGACATGCAGGTGGTGAGCGTCGAAATCGTGCCGGAGAGCTTCGGCCCCATCACCGATTGCGTGGCGAAGGGATATCGATATCGCTTGGCGCACGGATGCAGGATGGGCCTGCTGCGGCCGCTGTTCGACCGGCACATCACAGCGTGGACGGCCTGGGACCTCGACGCCTCGCGCATGCACGAGGCGGCGCAGCACCTCGTCGGCGAACATGACTTCGCAAGCTTCACGCGATTGCATCACGGCCGCGAATCGACCGTGCGCACCGTGCACTCGTGCGCGGTGATGGAACCGGAGCCGCGGCGCATCGCAATCGACGTCAGCGGCAACGGCTTCCTCTACAACATGGTCCGCATCATCGCCGGCACGCTGCTCGACGTCGGCCGGGGCAAGTTCAACCCGGACGATATGCCGCGGATTCTGGCGTCGCGCGACCGCACCGCGTCGGGCCCGACCCTGCCGCCGGAGGGGTTGTGCTTGATGTGGGTGAAGTACGGTTGAGCAGCCTTCTGACGCCGCTTACGGCCTAGCAGGCAGCGTCGTTCAGCGCCGATCCAACCACGAACACCGCGTGCTGGAAGCCCGCGACCTTCGTGCGCCCGCGCTCCGCCGCGCCCAGTCGCTTGGCGACCCTGACCGACGGTTCGTTCTCCGGCCGCACGAGAATCGCAACCTCGCGCAATCGCAGCGTGCTGAACGCATGGAGCAGGCACGCGGTCGCCGCTTCGGTCGCGTAGCCCATGTTCCAGAACGGCCGGTGCAGGATGTAGCCCAGGCCGACCGCCGGCTCGCCATCGAGGTCGATGCGGATCAGCCCCGCCTGGCCGACGGGCCGATTGGACTGCTTCTCGATCGCGAGCCAATACCCGAAGCCGTCCTCGCGATATCGTCGCTGTTGCTTTTCGATCCACTCGATGGCTTCATTGCGCGAGTATGTCCGCGGCCAGTAGCGCATGACTTCGGGATGGGTGAGCGTCTCTGCGATGAATTCGAGATCGTCGAGCGAAAGCTCGCGCAAGCGCAGGCGAGCCGACTCGATGCCGCTGAACGTCTTCGTCGATTCGATCATGGTTCACGCTCGATAAGCGGGGCGCATGAGCATACCGGCCGCGGTTCGGCGGCGGTTCCGCCGCTCGATGAAACGGCCCAAAGTCGATCTCGTATGATGAGCCTGCAACCGACCGCGCACGAGCGACACAACCGCATGGATCATCCAGTTGAACTGCAACAACCCGTGACGCCGCCATACCAGGCGCCGCTGGACTCTCACGGCCGGCTCCTCGCCGACGTCGTGTGCCGGTCGTGCGGCTACACGCTGCGCGGGTTGAAGGCGACGGACCATTGCCCGGACTGCGGCGACGCGGTCGAACGGTCGATGCGCGGCGACGACCTGCGATACGCCGAGCCGCGCTGGCTTCGCACGCTGGCCACCGGTTGCATGCTCTATGCCATCGGGTCGATCCTGACGCTCGCGCTCACCACGGCGGTGGCTGTGGCGGCGATGTTCATGGGCGCCGCCAGCGGCACCAGCGGCATGGGCCAGCCGCTGACGCAAGGATTCATCGTCGTCATCGCGGTCGTCGGCATCGTGCCGGCGCTTCTGACGGTCGTCGGCGCGTGGCTGGCGACGACGCCCGATCCCGCTGCGACCGAGCACGCCGGTGTTTCGATCCGCATCCTGGCGCGCGTCGGCTTCGTCCTGCACATGATGTCCAGCCCTACGCAGATGTACTGGCAGCCCGCGACGGGGCCGGGCGCGGCAACCTCGACGTGGTTTCAGATCGTCGCGATGGCGGGCCTGGGCCTGGGCCTGCTGGCGCTCGTCGGCTGGTTTCTGTATTTCCGATATCTCGCTCGGCTGGCAATGCGATTGCCAGCGCCGCGCCTCGCGCAGCAACTTCGATGGATCGCCGTCTGGCTGCTGGTCTCCATGCTGGTGATGTCCGTTGGCGGGATGACGACGGCGATGCTGATGCCGACGATAGCGCCCGGCGGCGCGCGGCAGAACATCGCCGTCTTCCTCACGATCGCGGGCGCCACCACCTGCGCGAGCATCCTGTTCTTCGCGGGCGAAATCTGGGCGATCGTGGTTCACTTCATGCTCGCGGCCCGTCTTCGCGCCTGCGTCAGCCCCGCCGCCCCATTACAAAGTCCCGCCACATCGACGTGAAGATCGCTTCGCAGCATGCTTCGACCGCGTGCGACTTCGCCCATTCACAAACAGCCAGAATGTCGCGACGAAGCAGTTCGCCCGCCGCGGGATTCAGCCGCGGATCGATCGCCTGCGGGAAGTCGATGATCGTCGGCCGCTCGTGCCAGAGCAGGACGTTGTAGGGCGAGAGGTCGCCATGCACGCGATGGGCGTCGAGCATGAGCGCGATGTTGTCCAGCAGCGTGCTCAGAATCTGATCGGCCAGTTCCTGGCCGATGTTCGCCGCTTCACGAAGCTGCGGCGCGGGGCCGTTGTCGTCGCCGACGAACGACATGAGGATCGCGGTTTCGCTTTGCGCGATCGGCTGCGGACAATCGACGCCCGCATCGTACATGGCGCGCAGCGTCGTCCACTCGTCGGCGATCCAGAGTTTGTGGCGCACCTCCCGGCCGAAGGCGGAGTTGCCTTCGAGCGCCCGGCGGACGCGGCTGTTGCGCGCATACTCCATGCGCCCAGCGCGATAGATCGCGTCGTTGCGGAAGGAGCGGGCGGATCGCTCGTGATACACCTTGGCGGCGACGTTGCGGTGGCCAGTGTCGGGATTCGCCCGGCAGTGATAGACCGTCGCCTCCTTGCCGGACTTGAGCTGGCTGACGATGTCGGTGATGAGACCCTGTTCGAAGAACGATTGCAGCGCTTCGAGAGCGCTTGCGTCGGATGACGACATGACAAGAAACTCCACAGCAGGCCGGGAAACGGAATGACCGCGATCGCGAAACCCGCGAGGGGTTTGCGAGCGACACATCAAGCCGGCGAAGCGGAAGCTGCGGAGGCGATGATTCGGAAGTGAATCAGGCGCTCAGGCGGTGCAGCACGCCGCAACCGCCGGTTCGCACAGCGCGAGAACGTAGGTGGCAATCGCAGGCATATTCGCACTCCTTTGAGAGATGGTGGACACCGCGACAGGCACGACCCGTCGCGGTTGGATCAAGAATACACATCATCGGGCGTCGGTCAAAAGGAGATCATCATGTTTGGGGCAAATTGATCTCTCCGAGTCGTCCATCGCGATCTCGGCCGTCGAGGCCGAGGTCGCGATCACAGGCGAGGACGCCTGTGCCACTGAAGACGCGAACACAGGCGGGGACGCCTGTGCCACTGAGGGCGAATTCAGACCCTGAAGATCGCCCCCATCTTCTTGCCCATCATGACGCTGGCGCCGATGAGGGTGACGGCGAGCAGCGCCATGCCCCAGACGCCCATGGCGCTGGCGATGTGCTGTCCGTCGCCCAGCCTCGCGAATAGAACGTAGATCGCCTTGGTGATCGGGAAGTCCGCCTCGCGCTGCGCCAGAATCAGCGAGTCGCTCACCTCGAGCATCGCGAAGCTGAACGCGAGCAAACCTCCCGCGATGAGGTTCGCGGCGATGAGCGGAACCACGATGGTGCGCACCGCGCGCAGACGCGAGGCGCCGAGGTTCATCGCCGCCTCCTCGAGCTCGGGCGACGTCTGCTCCAGCCCGGCGGCCGCCGCGCGCACGACGTAGGGCAGGCGGCGCACCGCGAAC
>CAZLDF010000514.1:0-2506 GCA_964558095.1 uncultured Isosphaeraceae bacterium
CCGGGATTTCGGATTGCGAATTGCGAATTCTTGCAAAACTTCGATTGCTGATCTGCGAGACGAGCGGCAGGAACGCTCGTCAGCCTTCATCCCGTCGTCGTGCGGGTGACGCCAATCCGCAATTCGCCATTCGTAATCGCACTCGTCTCTGAGAGAAACAACAGCACTTTCGCAACAATTCGCAGCCCCAAATTCGCAATTCGCAATTCGCAATTCGCAATCCCCGCGCTCGTCTCTGAAAGAGACAACCGCAGTTTCGCCGCAATCCGCAACTCGAAATCCGCAATTCGCAATTCGCAATTCGAAATCCACCGCCTTCTGCTATCGTCCCCTCCTCATGTATCCGACACTTTTCAAGTTCGGCAATTTCGAGCTGACGACATTCGGCGTGATGATGGCGGCGGCGTTTTTCGTCGGGGGCTGGGTGCTGGCGAAGGAGTTTCGCCACCGAAGCATTCTCGACGATCACGCCTGGTCGGTCGTGGTCTACGCGGCGATCGGGGGCATTCTCGGCGCGAAGATCTATTACGCGATTCTCTACCAGAGCTGGGACGCGCTCTTCAGCCGGGCGGGACTGGTGTGGTACGGCGGTCTGATCGGCGGGTTGCTCGCGGTGACCTGGTATCTGCGGAAGCACCGGATCAACTGGTTCGTTGCAGCCGACTCCGTGGCGCCCGCGCTGTCGCTCGGCTACTGCCTGGGCCGGATCGGCTGCTTCCTGGTCGGCGACGACTACGGACGTCCGACCGAGAGCTGGGTGGGCATCGCGTTCCCCAATGGGCTTCCCCCGACCACGGCGAAGTATCTGCGCGAGTTTGGTGCGGACGTCGATCCGTCGCTCCCCGCGGACACGCTCCTTCGCGTGCATCCGACGCAACTCTACGAGGCGGGCGCCGCGCTGCTCATGTTCTTCATCCTGACGAAACTCGCACGCCGGAACCCGGCCTCGGGCGTCGTCTTCGGTGTCTTCCTCGTCCTGCTGGGGTTCGAGCGCTTCCTGGTTGAGATCGTTCGAGCCAAGGATGATCGCTTCGTCGGGATGTTCACCGTGGCGCAGGTGATCAGCGTGATCCTCGTCGTCATTGGGATCGCATTGGCGGCCAGGCGCGCGCGGAGTGCGGAGGCCTGACATGGCTCACTTCGAGTTCGTTACCGCGGGAGAGTCGCACGGTCCGTCACTGACCGTCATCGTCCGCGGCATGCCGGCCGGCGTCCGGCTCGACCGCGCGCGAATCGACGCCGAAATGGCGCGCCGCCAGCTCGGGTACGGCCGCGGCGGGCGGATGAAGATCGAGCGCGATGCGGTGACGGTCACCGGCGGCGTCCGCGGCGGAGAGACGATCGGCTCGCCGATCGCGATCACGATTCCAAACCGCGACCACGAGAACTGGTCGTCCGTCATGGATCCCTGGACGCTCGACGCGGCCGAGGTCGAAAGGCGACGGCTCCATTCACCGAGACCGGGGCACGCCGACCTGGTCGGCGGCATCAAGTACGACAGGCACGATCTCCGTGATGTCCTCGAGCGCGCGTCGGCCCGTGAGACGGCGGCGCGCGTCGCGGCGGGCGCGGTTGCGAAGGAACTGCTCCACGCGTTCGGCATCGAGGTGCGATCGGGGGTTCTCGCGGTCGGCACGATGGGCGACCCGTGGCGCCCCGTCTCGTGGGCCGACGTGAACGGCGTCGACGACGAATCCCCGCTGCGCGCGATCGACCGCGCGCAGGAAGATCAGATGGTCGCTGCGGTCGATTCGGCGAAGACTGCAGGCGAGACGTTGGGCGGCGTGGTGGCCGTCGTGGCGAAGGGCGTTCCGATCGGCCTCGGCAGCTACGTTCAGTGGAACGAGAAACTCGACGGGAGGATCGCGCGGGCGATCATGTCGGTGCACGCCGTAAAGGGCGTCGCGATCGGCGACGGAATCATGGCGGCGATGCTGCCGGGATCCCAGTCGCACGACCCGATCGAGATCGCGAACGGAACGTTCGTCCGGCCGAGCAACCACGCCGGCGGCCTCGAGGGGGGCGTCACGAACGGCGAAGACCTCGTCGTCCGCGCGTTCATGAAACCGATCGCAACGCTCCGCAAGGGGCTCCCCTCGGTCGATCTCGACACCCGCGAGGCGGCGCGCTCGCAGTGGGAGCGCAGCGACGTCACCGCCGTCCCCGCCTGCGGCATCGTCTGCGAAGCGATGCTCGCCATCACGATCGCCGACGCCATGCGCGAAAAGTTCGGCGGCGACTCGTTAGGCGAGATGAATCGAAACTACGAGGCCTGGAAGGAACAGGCGGCTCAGTGGTAGGGGATTTCGGATTTCGAATTGCCAGAAAAGAGTAACGAGTAACGAGTGACGAGTAACGAGCTGGTAGGAATTGCGAGTTTCGAATTGCGGATTGCGAATTGAGGTGAGCCCGAGCCGCCTGAGATCATTGGAATCATCGTCGTCCCGGTCTCCGTCTCCCCTCCACAGTCCGCAATCCACGTCCCCCAATTCGCAATCCGAAATTC
>CAZLDF010000515.1:0-2605 GCA_964558095.1 uncultured Isosphaeraceae bacterium
GGACAGGCTGTCCACCTTCTTGCCGTTCTTGTTGAGAACTGGAAGTTCAATCATCGTTCGTGCACCTGGCGGACGAGCCGCCGTTTCGCCTCACTCTCCCGCGGCCGGTGTGCTGGCCGGAACTTCCACGATCGAACACTCGATCGAAGACGGCCGCGATTGGCCGTGGGAAGAGATATTGACTCGGTCTGCTTCAGTTTGTCGCGATCGTGCGGTTCCCTGGGAGATCCTCCCGCGGGCCTTCACGATCACCGGCGATTACGAGCCGGCCTTCTCCTTGGCGAGCCTCGCTTTCCTTTTTCCCAGTCGAATCGACTCTCGGATCAACACGAAGCCCTGATTCGCTCCGGGAATCGGGCCCTTGACCAGCAGCAGATTGCGCTGCGGATCGATGGAAATCACATCCAGATTGCGCGTCGTCACGCGCTCGGCGCCCATGTGACCGGCCATGCGCTTGCCCTTCTTGGGCTTGGGACCGCTTCCGCGGTTGGTCGCGTGGCTGGCGATCGAGCCGGGCGAGCGGTGCTTGCGCTCCGTGCCGTGGCTGGCGCACAGCCCCTTGAAGTGGTGGCGCTTCATTGCGCCCTGGAAGCCCTTGCCCTTGCTCGTGCCGATGACGTCCACATAGGGCACGTCCTTGAACACCTCGACCGTCAGCGCCTGGCCGGGCTGGAATTCCTCGACGGCCTTGTCGTTCTCCAGCCGCATCTCGCGATGAAAGCGCTGGGGGGCGACGCCGGCCTTGGCGTCATGACCGATGAGGGGCATGGTGCTTCGACGCGCCTTGACGTCTTCGAAGGCGATCTGCACAGCGGCGTAGCCGTGGCGGTCCGCGGTCTTCACCTGCGTGACATAACACGGCCCGGCTTCGATCACCGTGACGGGAATGTTCTTCCCGTCCGCTGCGAAGTACCGGGTCATACCGATTTTTCGTCCCAGCAGGGCCGCGCTCATGGGCGGTCGCTCCTTCGTCTTGGCCGGAGGTTCGTCCCAAGAGGACGAACATGGCCGATCATTGATTGGCCGCCCGACGCCGGGCGACCGGAAAGACAGGCGGCCGCGAACGCGACCGCCTGAAAAGAGAACAACTACGCTTTGATCTTCACGAACACGCCCGCGGGAACCACCAGACGATTCAATGCCTCGACGGTGCGGGCGTTGGCTTCGGTGATGTCGATGATGCGCTTGTGGGTGCGGATTTCGAACTGCTCGCGCGACTTCTTGTCGATGAACGCCGAGCGGTTGACGGTGTAAATCTCGCGCCTCGTCGGCAGCGGGACCGGACCGGCGACGCGAGCGCCGGTGCGCTTGGCGTGATCGACGATCTCACGCGCCGAGGCGTCCAGCGCCTGGTGGTCGTAGGCTTCCATGCGGATTCGAATCTTGCCGCCGGTCATAGGTGCCAACCGCGTCTGCCCGCTGGGGGCTGGAATGAGTGGAAGGAAACGGAAAGTGACGACTGCGCGACGCGGAGGGCACGAGGGTCCGCCGCGATGCGAATCGGTGATGGTATGAATCCCGCGGTGGCTGTCAACCGGCAAGGGAGGGGAATTGCGGGATTTTCCCGTCGCGGCCCGATTCGGTCATCTGGCCCGAAGTCGAGAACCGAATAGACTTGACCCATGCCACAGCCAAAGTACCCGCTCTCCATCCGCTTCCTCGGCCTCGCGGCGATCCTTGCTGCATCGAGCCTGGCGCTGGCCCGCCAAATGCCCGCGGCCCAGCGGTCCGACGAGGACTCGTTCCTGCAGCAAGGCCTGCAGCCACAAGCATTTGAGATTCCCGAGCTGGGTGTCAGCCTGCACCTGCCCTTCGATTCGCAGGCCGCCGCCGAGGCCTCCGGCGACCGGCTGCTGTGGGTGGTGCGCGACGCATCCGACGCCCAGTCGTGGACCGTGCGCATCACCGCCGTCCAGTCCGCCGCCGAGCGTCCCACCGCCCGGGGGCAGATCGACGAGCACCTGAAGTACCTTGCCGACAACAAATACCCCTACAAGGTCCTTTCGAGCGAAGCCGTCACGATCGCCGGGCTGCAGGGGCACCTTTGCTATGTCCACCAGCAGGTCGGCGACGACCGCGAATTCGTGCAGGGCTGGCTGATTCTGCCTCGTGGAGCGACGTCGTTCCTGGTGGTTTCGATTCTGACCCGCCCCGACGACCTCAAGCGGGTCGCGCCCCAGCTGCGCAAGGCATTCGAGACCCTTAAGGTCGCGACGATCGCGGAATTGAGCCTCACGCAGAGCCGGCAGATCGAAGCCGGCGAAGCATTCCTCGCCTCACTGTCTCCAGAAACCCTGCGCAAACTCGTCGGCCGCACGCAGTGGTTGCGAATCTATCAGCCCGCGGACGCGTCCGCCGGCGGCGGGGAGCGCGAGATCGGCTACTCAGTCATCGAGGTCATCGAGGCCCGTTACGGCGACGTCTTCGAGAACAAGTCGCCGGACCGCTTCAACGACGAAGAACGCGAGACGGGTCTGATGGTCAAAGTCCACGCACGGCTCGCCGACAACCCCGCGCAAGACATCTACACCGATGTCTTCGGCCGGTACTGGATGTCGTGGGACATGGAAAAGGAAGCCTGGAGCACCGTCGGCACGCGACGCCA
>CAZLDF010000516.1:0-5503 GCA_964558095.1 uncultured Isosphaeraceae bacterium
GTTCCCCTCTCCCCTTGGGAGAGGGGTTAGGGGTGAGGGCGGTGCGTGCAAGTGCGATCTGCATCGCGACGGAATTGTGTGGTCCTTTGATGTGCCGCACACGTTGATTCCGCAATGCCGAGACGCCATGGGTGGGGACCGCGCTCCCCATCGCGGACTTCGGGTCGCGGCTAACCGGGGCGCGTCGCGGACTTCGGGTCGCGGCTTACCGGCGGGAGTCGTCGCGTACAATCGCGGCCATGATCTCGCGAATCGTTCGCAGGCTGTTGGGAGTGTCGCCTCGCGATGGGCGAGTGCACGTGATTGAATTGATTCAGCCTGGTTTCGTGTGCGCGGAGCTGGGCGTGTGGAAGGGCGAGTTCGCGCAGCGCCTGCTCGAGCGCCAACCCGCGCAATTGCATTTGATCGACCCCTGGCTCTACATGCCGCAGTACGTCGATCGGTGGTACGGCCAGAACCGCGGCGACGGAAACGACCAGAAGCGCATGGACGCCATCCACGGCGACGTCGTGCGCCTGTTCGCTGGACGCGAGAACGTGCACATTCATCGCAAGACATCGGACGAGGCGGCGGCGACGTTTCCGCCCGATCATTTCGACTTCGTCTATATCGACGCCAACCACAGCTACGAGTTCGTCAAGCGCGACCTCGAACTCTTTCTGCCGCTGATGAAGCGGGGGGGGTTCCTGACGGGCGACGACTATGTGTTCCAGGGCTGCCCGGAGGGCGGCCCGGGCCGGGCGGTCGATGAGCTCGTCGCGCGGGGCGGCGCGAAGCTGGTTTCGGTCAAACACAACCAGTTCATCCTGCTGCGAGCATGACGCGGGCAGGCGGGTGATGGGCTCGCACTCCGCCGCGGCGGGCGGCGAAGTGGGAGAATTGCCCGGTTTCTTCTTGCACAGCCTCGCGTCCGGGGCGATACTTGATCTCAGGTGCGCTGGGGCCGGCGAGGCTCGAACGGACAGAAGGGGGTGTTGCTTCGCCGAAGAGTCGGTTGGTCCCGCGCGCGAGCCATGTCACGGGGAATCGGAGGCGCGCTCATGGCCAGGCACATCACCTCTCGTTCTTGCGCGTTCCTGTTCTCGACTTTCGCCATGACGGCTGGCGCTTTGCTCGCGACGGTTTCTCTTGCGGGCGAAGCCGGGCGCGATGCTGCCGTTGATGTCGCTGTGGTTGACGATAGCGTTCAGCCGCGGCTGTACCAGCGGCCGGTGGAACAGCTTCGGAGCATCACGCCCGCCGACGCGGCGAAGATCGAAGTCGGCAAGCGGCGCATCTCGCCTCGCGTGCTGGCGGACATGGGCATGACGATGCAGCCCGAGCCTGCATACAGCGCCGCGCAAGTGAAGGAATCCCAGAATGCCGGCAACCGCCGAGGCGCCAACAACTCCACACGAGGTTCGCTGCTTTCCGATCCGACGGGTCAGACGTTCAGCATCTCAAGTTCAACGATTGTGCGATTCGATCCAATGCTGTTCGAGATTCTCGATTTCGCCGACCCCAATTCGGGTCAGCCCGGACACGACGGCGCTGTGGACGATGTATTCACCATCGGCGTGCCGGGCTTCGAGAGCGGTCGCGCTTATCGCTGCCCGGTGTCAAGTTGCGGCGCCGTGTGTGGCGATGCGCCATCGATTCCCATGTGCAAAGGCTCGATCATCGCCTACGACGGCGCCAACGGCAGGGCGACTTTCCAGTCGCTGCGTCATTTCAGCGATGACTATGCGCCAGGTGAACGGCCGTCATACGGGTTGTACCCGTATTGCGATTTGGACCTGTCGAATCCGAATCAGGACGTTGATCACGTGGTCTGGGCGCTGGGACAGCACGACCTGCTCGCGTGGCAGCCTCAGACGAGAGTTGTGAACGCGAGCTTTGCGATTCGCTCGGACTCTGCTGATCCGTGGTACGAGATGACGGGACTGGAAGCCCTTTTCAATGCCCCGTTTCACGGTCCGGATGTTTTGCTGTTCACTGGAGCGTTTGCTTTCATCGGTCAGGAGCGCGTCACGCTGGACATCCAGGCGAACGCCGGCCCGTTCGAAGATCCGCCCTGTCCGTTTGACATCGTGCCCAACGACGGCAGCGGCGCCCATGCGGGTCGCGTCGGCGATGGCCGCGTCAGCGTGTCGGACATCCTCGCGGTGCTCACCACGTTCGAAAGCGGATCGTTTCCGCCGCGCGCGATCGGCGACGTCACACCGGCGGGTGGCGACGGCGCGCAAACGCTCGCTGACGTCACCGCGGTGCTCGGCGCGTTCGGCGAGCCGTGCCCGGTCTATGACAACGACGACTGCGCCCAGGCGCGAACCATCACGATCGTCTCCGAAGGAACCACCGAATTCTCCAACGTCAACGCCACAACCGACGGGCCGGATCACGGAACCGGCGACGGCAATGCGTGCGACATCTTCGGCTCGGGCGACATCGTGCGCGATGTGTGGTTCCAGTACACCGTCTCGTGCGATGAACTGAGCTCCGTCACCATCGACACGCTCGGCTCGAATTGGGACACCAAGCTCGCGGTGTATGACGCTACGGGAGGCTGCCCGGTGGATGAGTCGAACTTGCTCGGATGCAACGACGATTCGCCGTTCAACGCCTTTACGTTGCGGTCGGTCGTCACGCTTCAGAACCTCCAGCCGGGCACGACGCTGCTGATCCGCGTAGGCGGTTCGCCGGCCGCGCCGGGCGGCGAAGGCAACACGCCCCCGCCGCCGCCCCTGCCGGGCGATCCGCGCGGCGGCTTCAACGGCACGACGGGGTACGACGGCTTGTTGACCATTTCCTGTTCGCCTTAGGACAATGCCGGCCGCGTGAGCAAGCAGCGATCAACGGCGGCGAGGTTTTCGCTGATCAGGCATCTTCGGCGCGGCCCGGACATCTCCAAGAAGGACTTCAAGCAGGCGTCGCAGGCGCTGCGGGTCGATCTCATCAACGCGCAGTTCGACTTGAAGGACGAGCGCTTCGCGGTGATCGTGCTGCTGGCCGGCAACGATCTGCCGGGCGGCAACGAGGTGCTCGATTCGCTGAACCAGTGGCTCGATGCGCGCTATCTGGACGTGAACATCTTCGAGCGGCCGGCGGGCGAGGACCTGGAGCGCCCGTCCGCGTGGCGCTACTGGAGCGCTCTGCCGCCGGACGGGCGCATCGGCATCATGTCCGGCGCGTGGGCCATTGACTGCATCGGCGATCGAGCGCTGGGCGACGCGGACGAATCCGCCTTCGAGCGGCGCATCTCGCATGCCAGGCGCTTCGAGCAGATGCTCGTCGAGGACGGCACGCTGCTCTTGAAGTTCTGGTTGCACGTGTCGAAAGACGATCTCGCCGACCGACTGCGGCTGGCGTTCGACGACCCCGACCACGCCTGGCGTCTGACGGACCGCGATTGGCAGCTCTATCAGCGATATGACGAGATGCTGCCCGCCGCGGAACGCTACCTTGGCGCGACGCACGACAAGGCCTCGCCGTGGATGATCGTGGACAGCGTCGATTCGCGCAGCCGCGACTTGATTCTGTTCCGAAAGCTGCGCGACGCGATGACGCAGCGGCTGCGGCATGAAGCGAACACTCGCTCGAAAGGTCGCACGCCGGTCGCTGCCGAGTCGCCCAGGCGAATCGCCAAAGGCGATGCGCTCGGCCGCATCGACCTTTCGAAATCGCTGACGAAGGGCGAGTACAAGCAGCAGCTCGATGGATTGCAGTCGAAGCTGCACCGGCTGACGAACCGAGCGCGGCAAGCAGGGCGCAGCGCGGTGCTGGTCTTCGAAGGCTGGGACGCGGCGGGCAAGGGGGGGGCGATCCGCCGCGTCACTCGCGCGATGGAGGCTCGCAATTGTCGCGTCATCCCCATCGGCGCGCCCACCGATGAAGAACTCGCGCGGCACTACCTGTGGCGCTTCTGGCGCGGGCTCCCGCGGCTCGGGCGCATGGTCATCTTCGATCGAAGCTGGTACGGCCGGGTGCTGGTCGAACGCATTGAGGGCTTTGCGAGCCGCGATGAATGGACTCGCGCTTACGACGAGATCAACGACTTCGAGCAACAGCTCGTCGAGCACGGCACGATAATCTGCAAGTTCTGGCTGCAGATCGACGCGGACGAACAGCTTCGACGGTTCACAGAACGTGCGCAGACCGCCTTCAAGAAGTACAAGCTCACGGACGAGGACTATCGCAATCGCGACAAGTGGCCGCTCTACGAGGACGCCGCCAACGACATGATCGCCCGGACGAACACGAAGCTCACGCCGTGGACGCTCGTGCCCGCGATGGACAAGCGGTACGCCCGTGTGCAGGTGCTGCGGACGATCGTGGATGCCTACGAACAGGTGGTGTAGCAGGTGCAACGAGTTGCGTGGCAGGAGGCCCCGGCATCGGCCGGAAAGCCGAACCCCGCGGCCTGGCTCCCGCTCGCGGAAAAATTCCTGGAAATACCCCTTCCCAGTCGCCGCGACTGCGAGGACAATAATCGCGGCGGTGGGATGGCGGGGGGTCTGTGGACGATGGGCGGCCGGTGGGTCCGACGGGCCGCGAATTGATCGACCGCACCCGCCGCTGCGACCCCATTCGGGGAACAGG
Source organism: uncultured Isosphaeraceae bacterium (assembly GCA_964558095.1). Taxonomy (GTDB): domain Bacteria; phylum Planctomycetota; class Phycisphaerae; order Phycisphaerales; family SM1A02; genus CAZLDF01. The sequence continues at coordinate 4,579 of CAZLDF010000516.1, forward strand.
AGGCGGCACATGGCCAACGGGAACCGCAACACATCGGCCGATCGGCGAGGCAACGATCGCGGCGGTTCGGCGCGAGTCGCTGCGTTTGTCAGCGTGATTTGTTTCGTTGGCGGCGCCGCGGCGTTCAGCGCGTGGGCGTTAGGCGCTTCCAGCCCGCAGTCCAAACAAGCCGCGGCGACCAAGCCGGCCGGCGATGGTGCGAGGCTTGCCGATCGAGACGCATCGCCCGCCGCCATCGCTCCAAAGGAAATGGCGTACTTCGGCGACCCCGGCGACGAGTGCGGCGACGCGATCGGACTCGTCATCAACGGACCCGTCGTTCGATTCGACAACAACGGCGCGACGAACGAAAGTCCCGCGCCGCCATCGGGCTGCGGCACGGACGCCTTGGCCGACAACAATGGTCTTGACCAGACGCCCGGCGAGGGCAGTGTCAGACGTTCGTGCCCCAACGTCCAGGACCTCGAACGTGCCGCGGACGCAGATCCCCTTCGTGTGCGTGCCACGGCCCAGCGGACGCTTCTGCCGGGCCGCGAGCCGGGCCTGCACCGTCAGGATCCCGCGGACGATGTCGGCGATTGCGTCGGCTTCGCCTGGGGCCTTCCGCTCGAACTGGACGCCGTCGCTCGGGTCTGTCATGGCATCTCCGAAAGGAGCTGGCGTGCGGCCGCCAGATCGACCGTGCCCTGCCCCTCCGTAAGGCGTTCGTAGACCGGTGTGAGGATGCCGCGCGCTTCGTCAGCTCGATTCGTGGCTGCCAGCGCACGGGCGAGGCTTGTGGCGGCGCGCAGCTGAAAGGCCGGCGCCTGCTGCTGCGAGGCCTCGTCGAGTGCCGCGCGCAGGCTCGCCTCGGCATCCGCGTCTCGCCCGGACGCCCGCAGCAGCTCCCCCCGAATGCGATGCAACTCGGCGACGAAGCCGCGCT
>CAZLDF010000517.1:0-2664 GCA_964558095.1 uncultured Isosphaeraceae bacterium
GACGGCGCGACCGTCGTCGAGATCGCGCGCGAAGGCGACGCCGAACCCGGCGGCAACGGCGACTTCGACTTCTTCTACGACCCCGTCATCGTTGGCGGCAAGGTCGCCTTCGCGGCGCAATTGCGCAACACCGCCGGCGGCGCTGCCGACGATTACGGCGTGTACCTGCACGACGGAGTGTCACTCGAACTCATCGTTCGCGAAGGCGACGCCGCGCCCGGCACGATGGCGGGCGTGTTCGTGGACACCTCTGATCCGATCGTCAACGAAGCCGGGCAAGTCGTGTTCGTCGGCGACTTGGACAACGTCTCGGACCTCGAGAACGGCATCTGGGGCACGACGCCCAGCGGCCTGCTCGTGCCGATTGTCGTCGCCGGAGACGAAATCGAAGTCGCGCCGGGCGAGGAACTGCAGGTTCGCAGCGCCGAGTTCGTGAATCACGCCTACAGCTACCTGAGCGGCGGTGAAGACGGCCACCGCGCGTTCGACGCCGACGGCCGCCTCGCGATGCGCGTCACCTTCCTGGACTGGACGCCCGGCCTGTACATCGCGCAGTTGCCCATCGCCTTCTGCGCCGAAGACTGCGAGCCGCCGCAGGGCGATCAGCAGGTTTCGGTGACCGACGTCGTCGGCGTGGTGGGATCGTTCGGGTTCGTCGGTCCGAATCGACACGACGTCTCGCCCTACAACGGCGGCAACACTGTCGGCGACAACGCAGTCACGATCAGAGACGTGCTGGCTGTGATCTCCGCCTTCGGTCCCTGCCCCGGCCCATAAGCGGCGAGCCGCTTCTGGGCTTGCGATTGTTCAAGCAGCGCCGCCGGGAAACCGGCGGCGCTTGTTTCATCGCCAATTCACGGGACAAAAAAGAGCAAGAGCCGGATCAGGAGGGGAATCGCTGATCCGGCTGCTCGTTCTGGTCAGCAACGTTCGGAATGCCGCTGACGGATGCTGGGGATTCACGTAGGATGCTCCCGACCGCCGCTCGGTGCGGACCGCCGGACTCTTGCGTGCGAATCCCGTCGGTGAAGCTATCGGACAATCCGCCGGCGCGGTTGAGTCCGAATGGCACGTCCCAATGCAAAGACCCGGCGGAGCGATCCGCCGGGTCCGGGAATGTCGAGTGAGATTGGCTCGGGCGTGGGAAGTTACTGGCAGGGGCCGAAGGCGGTGAGAACAGCGTTGATGTCCGCGATGGTCACCTGGCCGTCGCCGCCGGCGGGCGCGATGTCCTCAGGGCACGCGCCACAAGGCAGGCCGAACGCGGTCAGGACGGCCGTGACGTCGGCGATGGTGATCTGTCCGTCGCCGCCGGTGGGTGCAATGTCTTCCACGCAGGGCTGCGGGCAATTGGCGGCCGAGCAGAGCGAAGCGTCGCCCTGATACACGCCGCCGCCGCTCTGACAATTCGACGCCAGCATGCCGTCATTGCATGAGCCGTCGGTGTTGCAGCAGGCGCCGGTGGGCATCGGGCAGGGGTTGGGCGCGCAGTCGGAGCCATCGCCCTCGTATGTGCCGCCGGAGGTTGCGCACGGGCCGCTGGCATCGATCAGGCAGGCGCCGTCCGTGAAACAACAGGCGCCGTTGGCCGCCGCGGGCGTGCAGGTGATGGCGAGGTTGCCAGTTCCCTGCGAGCCGTTCTTGCCGCCGACGCGAATGCGGTAGAGCCCTGGAGTAATGCTCATTGAAAGGGACGAGCCCGTGCCGCAACTGTCATCGTTGCACGCCAGAGCGCCCGAACCAGAGGGGCAACCCGCGCCATAGACGGCGATCTGCGTGTCGAAGTTCGCGTCGCAGATGCTCACGTCGAGCGTTCCCGTGCATGACGCGACGTAGCGGAACCACACGTCCGAATCGAGATCGCCGCAGGCCTCGGTGAGACCGGCGGAATCGGTGGCTGCGACATTGCTGAACGCGGCAGGCGAGGCGGTGACGACCTGTGACCCGCTGCAGTTGTCGTTAGCGGGCGAGATGATGATGTCCACGTCGTCAACGAAGAAGTCGTCGGTGCCGCTGTTGGGCGACGTGCCGCGGAAGCGGACGCGCAGTCCGCTGTGCAGCGCGTCGGCGGGGAGCGAAAGCTGCACGAACTGGAACGGATCGCCGTCCGGGCCGTCGCCGGGATGCGAGTTGATCACGTTCCACGTGAAGATGTCGGAAAGGTATTCAACCAGCAGGTTTTCGCCGGGTTCGGGCGAGTTGCCGGTGCCGGTGCGTTGCCACCAATATTGCAGGATCGCGGCGCCGGTGCTGGAGGCGTCCATGCGAGCGCTGCGAAGCTCGTCGCTGCCGTTGATGCGCAGCGAGAACGACGGGCTGGGCTCGCCGTTGCCCGAGCTGTCCACCGTCGCCCCTTCATTGCCCGTCCATTTGGCCGTATCGACTGACGCGGCCGGGAAGTCATCGGAAAACGGAAGCGCCGTCATGCCGAACTCGGAACTGGCGCACTCATCGAGGCAGCTCCGACTGCTTGCATGGTTGGTGATCGAGGAGATCGACGATGAATCGAAGCTGTTGAAGCAGCCGATGAAGCTGCGCATGGTTGCGTTGCAGGGATCGCAATGGAAGCCGCCCCAGAGGTGACCGAGTTCATGCGCGCTCAGGTCGGTGGCGCAGCCAAGGCTCCCGCAGCAATCGGATTCCACGAGGCAATAGGCGCTGCTG
>CAZLDF010000518.1:0-9366 GCA_964558095.1 uncultured Isosphaeraceae bacterium
CGGCGCGGTGCGGCGGCGAGAGTCTGCGGCGGCAAAAGCCTGTGGTTGCATGCGGTGTGATGCCGTCGCCTGCTGCGGCAACGTCCGCAGCACCGGGTCCGACCGGATGCGACGAGTCAGGGTTGAAACGAGGATTGCGACCGGCTGACGATTTCCTTCAGCATCGAGCGGACCCGGTCGTTCAGGGCCGCGAGGTCGCCGTCGTTGACCACTACATAATCGGCGCGCCGCCGCTTCTCGTCAAGTGACATCTGCGAAAGTTCGCGCCGGGCCAGTTCCGCGGCATCCCAGCCCCGTTCCGCCGCCACACGCTTCTGGCGGACCGCCGGCGGGGCATCGACGAAGACCACGGCGTCGCATTCGCGTTCCAGCCCCGCCTCCAGCAGCAGGGGCGCATCGATGACCAGCGCGGGAGCGTCGGGCGGCGCGGCCGCGAACAGCTCGCGCCGCCGGGCCTCGATCCAGGGATGCGTGATCGATTCCAGCCGCTTGCGCTGGACCGGGTCGTTGAAGACGATCTTCGCCACGGCGGATCGATCAACTTCGCCCGACCCATCGAGGATGCCGTCGCCCCACCACTCTGCGAGCGATCGCTTGATCTTCGGGTCGAGCAAGGCGGCGCGCGCCATCTCATCTGAGTGCGCGACGACGCAGCCGAGCTCGCCAAACATGCGCGCGACGGTCGATTTGCCCGCGCCGATGGCGCCGATGATGCCGATGAGAGGTTGCCTGCGATGATTCATGCGAAGCGCGCCGTGATGGACGCCTACCTCACCAGCTTTTCCCACGTCGTCCCCGCCGGCCCGTCCTTGATCGCGATCCCCATCGCCGCCAACTCGTCGCGGATGCCGTCGGCGGCCTGGAAGTCTTTGCGTTTTCGAGCATCCAGCCGCTGCGCGATCTTCGATTCGATGAGCTGGACATCGACGTCGGCTTCATCGATCGACGCCTCGGTCCGCAGGTCGAGCACGCCCAGCACGCTGTTCATCTTCCGAAGGGCGCCCAGCTCGTCAGCGAGTGTCGCGCGACCGCCGCCCCCCCCCGCCGTCGCTTGCGGTTTCGCGCTGGGATCGTACTGATTCACCGCTTCATTGAGCGCCCCGATCGCTCCGGACACATTCACATCGTTGCACAATGAAGCAATAAACACATCCAGCGCGCTCGCGAGCGGCGCGGGTTTCGCAGCAGGCGCATCGCGATTTTCTTCCAACCACGCCTCCAGTCGCTTCCATCGGTCGATCTGCCGCTGGGAATCGCGAAGTCCCTGGAGGGTGAAATTCGCCTGGCTGCGATAGTGCGTCTTGATGAGCTCCAACCGGATCGCAGCGGGCGAAGCGCCTTTCGCCAGCAGGTCGCGCACGGTGAAGAAGTTGCCCTTGCTCTTGGACATCTTCTCGCCTTCGACGATAAGAAAGCGCGTATGGAACCAGTATCGCGCGAAGTGGCTTTCGCCGGAAGCGCCGCAGGACTGTGCGATCTCGCATTCGTGATGGGGGAAGATGTTGTCCTCGCCGCCGCTGTGGATGTCGATGACGCCGTTGGTATTCGCAGCGAGCAGGGAGTTCGCCATGACGGAGCACTCGAGGTGCCACCCGGGATAGCCCTCGCCCCACGGGCTGGGCCAGCGCATCAGGTGCTTCGGATCGGGCTTCCACAACATGAAGTCGGCCGGATGGCGCTTGATGAGCTGCGTCGATTGATCGACGCGCCCCCCCTCGCCGCTGCGATTCCTGTCCGGCGTGTTCCCCGACAACTGGCCGTACTCGGGAAACGACTGCACGTCGAAATAGACCACGCCGTCGAGGCCGATGTAGGCGTGGCCCTTCTCGATGAGCGTCTCGACCAGCTCGATCATCTGCGGGATGAATTGCGTCGGGCGCGGCATCAATTCAGAATGCTCTGTCCGCTCACGCGCGATCTTCAGCCCCAGCGTCTTCGCGTCTTCGAGGAACGCAGCGATGTAGAAATCGGCGATGGCGTAGGGATCGTTCGGATCGACGCTGGCGCCGGGCGGCAGCTTGCCGGACTTCTTGGCCTCCAGCAGCCGCCGCGCCGCGATCTGCATTTTGTCTTCGCCGGCCCCATCGGCGACGTCGTCGTCGGTCATGTGCCCGACGTCGGTCATGTTCATCACGTGACGGACTTCATATCCCAGAAGTTCAAGCGTGCGGCGCAGAACGTCGGCGTTGAGAAACGAGCGAAAATTGCCGATGTGCGCGTAGTCATACACCGTCGGCCCGCAGGAATAGAACAGCACGCGCTTGCCCGCCGCGTCCAGCGGCGTGAACGCCTCGTCCCGTCGCGTCAGCGAGTTGTAGAAGTGCAGCGTGGGCATTAATTCGTGCGAGGGTACGACAGGAAACCGAAAGGGACAAGCGCGCCAGCGCGTTTCGCGAGCGGGCTTGCCCCGCTGCGGTTGGGCGCGTCTCGCGAGCGGGCTTGCCCCGCTGCGGTTGGGCGCGTTTGCTCCTGCGGCGCGGGGGGGTGCAGGGGCACAAGGCCCCTCGCGAAACGCGCCCGTCGCAGCAGGTGGTTCGCGATTCGGTCGATACACTCACGACCATGCGCCTCTCTGATTTCACATACGGAGACAACTTTGACGGTTCCACCGCGCTCATCACCGGCGGGGCGGGCTTCATCGGCTCGCACATCGCCCGGCGACTGCTCGCTCTCGGCGCTTCCGTGCGAATACTCGACGACCTTTCGACCGGATTTCGCGAGAACGTTCCCTCGAGCGCGGAGTTCATCGAAGGCTCGATCCTCGACGCAGAGCTTGTGCGCGAAACCGCAAGCGACTGCGACTACGTCTTTCACGAGGCGGCGATGGTGAGCGTTCCTTCAAGCGTCGCCGACCCGGCGAAGTGCGTCGCGGTCAATTGCACGGGAACGCAGCACGTCATCGACGCAGCGAAAGATGGCGGCGCGAAGCGCATCGTCTTCGCATCGTCCGCCGCGGTCTATGGCGATGAACCGTCATTGCCGAGCGAAGAGGACGACGTGCTCGATCCGCGCTCGCCCTACGCCGCGACCAAGGCCGCGGGCGAAAACCTGCTGCACGCCTACAGCGCGTGCTTCGAGCTTTCCACCGTCAGCTTGCGCTACTTCAACGTCTTCGGGCCGGGACAAAGCTCGAAGTCCGCGTATGCCGCCGCCATCGCCGCATTCAGCGACGCGCTGACGAACAACAAGCAGCCGACGATCTTCGGCGACGGCAAGCAAACGCGCGACTTCGTCTTCATCGACAATGTTGTGCACGCCAATCTGCTCGCCGCAAGCTGCGATCACGACCTTCGCGGCCAGGCGATCAACATCGGCACGGGCCAGCGCATCGACCTGCTGCGCGTGCTCAAGGCCATGAGCGACGCGCTGGGCGTCGCGGTTTCGCCCCGATTCGCCCCCAGACGCCCCGGCGACGTCCGCGACTCCTGCGCCAACATCAGCCGAACGAAAAACCTGCTCGGTTATGAACCCATCGTGAGCTTCGAGGTAGGGATCAAGGAATTGGTCAAGGTCAACGTCTGACGAGACGCCCAACGCCGGACCTGAGTCCTCGAAGGTCCGGGTTGATCCCCTCACCCGCTCTTCATTACGATCATCGCGATCTCGGCGGGGCAATTGACGCGCACCGGCAGCCACGCGCCCACGCCCGTGGTGACGTACAGCCGGCTGTCGCCTTCGCTGAACATGCCGGCGCTGCGGCGATGGGCTAGCGCGAGGTTCACGTTCGGCCGCTTCTTGAGCGCCACCGTCCCGCCGTGCGTGTGCCCGGAGAGCGTCAGCGGAATGTTGCGGCGGACCGCTGCGTCGAACGCCTTGGGATTGTGCGCCAGCAGCAGGTCGATCTGCTCGACGCAGGTTTGTTCGACGAACGAGGCGCAGTCCTGCTGGCTCTTGGCCCAGTTGATGCCGGCGATGCGCAGCGCATAGCCGTTCAGGCTCGCTTCGGTGATCTCATTTCGCAGGACGCTCACCCCGGCGCGCAGCGCCATGGCCGTCAGCGTGTCCGGGCAGTGCAATTCGTCGTGATTGCCCAGCACCAGCAAGCAGCCCATCGGCGCGGCGATCGCCGCCATCGCCTCGAGCACCGGCGGCGCGTCGTGATGGTGCAGATCGACCACGTCCCCGGTGCACGCGATCAGGTCCGGCTTCTGATTCGCGACCTGATTCAGAATTTCGAGCGCCCGCGGAACGCTGAGCAGATCGCCCAGATGGAAGTCGCTGACGTGCGCGATGCGCAGGCCGTCGAACGCCCGAGGCCATCGAGGACTCGCGATTTCGAACTCGCGAACCACTACCCCCGCCGCGATGTGCCGACGCGAAAGCCGTCCGCCCAGCAGCATGTCCGGCCCGACCGTCAGCAGCAGGTGACGGATGCGGGCGCGCTGGTACTTTCGCTTGCGACGGGCGACCTGCTTTCTGGCGGAGCGTGCTTCAGTCATGGCGGCCTTCAACAGCGCTATGGTAGTGCGGCGAACAGGGCCAACCCAACGGGCTCTCGCCGCGTACAAGTCTCCGGACGAACCCCATGTGGTTGTCGGTGATCTGGTTTGTGGGACTGGCGGGAGGCGCGCTTGTGTGTGCCGCGGTTGGGCGCGCGCTGGCCCGGCGAAGCGAACTCGCCGCACGCCGCGTCATCGCCCTGTCGGTCTTCGGCGTCATCATTGCCGCCGTTCCCAGGTTTCATCCAATCTTCCTGCATGGCACGCTTCCGCTGGATGTTTCCGTCTGGCTGGAAGGCGTTCTCGCTGTGTTCCCGTGGATGGCGCTGGTCGGCGGCCTGTCGATCGAGCGCTTCTCGTCGCGGCTGCGCCGCGCGGCGCCGCTGATGTTCATACTGGGCGTGGTATATTTCATGTTCGGCGGAATCTGGATGCTCCTGCCCAACATCGACCTGCCGCCGGACGAACAGCTCGGGCCCACGCGCGGCTCGGGCGTGGTGTGGCAGCAGTCGCGCCCGGACACCTGCGTGCCCGCCGCGTGCGCGACGGCCCTGACCTGCATGGGCGTGCAGGCCAGCGAACGCGAGCTGTGCGAAGTGGTGCAGGCCAAGCCCGCCCGAGGCTCGACGCTGGCGCGCGCGGCGCGCGGCCTGCGAGACTATCTTCAGCCGCGTGGCTTCAACGTCGAGCTGATGTATCTCACGCCCACCGAGCTCGCCCTCACGGCCGAGCCCGAACAGCCGTTTCTCGTCATCATTCGCAGCGGCTACGGCATGGACCACATGATCGCCGTCCTGGGTGTTTCCCCCCTCGGCGTGGTCATCGCCAACCCCTCGCCCGGGCAGCATGGTTCGGCAAGCCCCATCGACGTCTCCGACCAGTATCCGCCCGTCCCCCACGGAATCGAGTTCTATCGCACGGACGATTTCGTGCGCATGCTGCGCCCGGGCGCGATCGTCATCACCCCGCCCGAAGGCTGGCGCATGCACGTGGCGAACGCGCGGCACATGCAGCAACTCAAGCATTCACTGCGGAAAAACAACGACGCCGGCGAGGAGGCCAACCTGTCAGAACCGGATCGCCAGCCCGACGAATAGGCCCTGCAGCGCCGCGTCGAACTCGAACGAACCATTGTCGGCGTCGATGTCATACAACCTGTAGCCGACTTCGAGCCCGAGGTTGTGATTGAAGAAGCACGTGACGCCGCCGCGGATTTGATACACGAAGCCTCTGTCCCCGCCGAGGGCCGGTCCGATGGAAGCGGCGAGATCAGCCTGGATCAGGTCGATCCACGTGACGCGCGGCGCGTGATAGCGCATCTGCACGCTCACGCCGCCGAGGATCGCGAACCACTCGCCCTCGGCCGTGTCGGACCCTTCGCCGAGAATGCTGACGCTCTGCTGCACGTCAAACCAGCGAAGACCGGCGATGGGCGACAGCCGTAGCGTCGTGTCTTCGGTGTCGAAGGGCGTCCAGATCGGGAACGCCATTTCGACGCCCGCCGACGCCATTCGCAGCGATGCTTCGTATCGGTCGCCGCGGTTGAGCGTCAGCGATCCGAACTGCGACGGATTGAAATCGAACACGCCCGCACCGCCGGCGTCGTAGTAGAAGCCGTTGACCTGTATCTCCCAGTGGTCGGGCGTGCGAATGGTCGTTTCGATCCAGGGCGTGGTGACGACGTGATCGAGGTCGAGCGACTCGACGCCGATCGCCGGCGCGCCGACGCCGAAGCGGTTGCCGCCGGTGATGCGCGGCAGGTACGCGCCAAGCAACAAACGAAACTCGAGCCCGCGCCCGACACCTTCCAGAGCAGGCGCGATGTCCGTCGCGGGGCCGTTCACTGGGGAGTCGGGCGCAACCTGCGCCGAGGCGCGCGACGTCCCCGCCGACAGCGACGCCAGCGCGAACGCGACGATGAAGCGAAGTATGGACGAGCGGCTGCGCATGTGGGGGCGACACTTCCCGAGCCCTGTGAATCGGCCGGCACCTTGCTGCATAATGTCGCGGTGGCGATGTTTTCGCAAGATGCCTCTGATTCCGTCATCGACTTGGCGCCGGGCGTGACCCTTCGCCGCGACCGCCTGCGTTTCACGTTCTCGCGCTCCAGCGGCCCCGGCGGCCAGGCGGTGAACAAGATCGCCACCCGTGCTCAGTTGCGGGTGAATATCAGCGATATCCACGGTCTGGACGAAGCGGCACACGCGCGGCTGCTGCGCCTGGCCGGGCAGCGTCTGGTCGGCGAAGGCCGGGAGCTGCTCATCGAGGCACAAACGCATCGTTCACAGCTTGCCAACAAGCAGGTCTGCGTCGAGAAGCTCCAGCAGCTTGTGAGGCAGGCGGCACGACCTCCCAGGAAACGCCGCAAGGTCAAACCCACCCGCGCGATGATCGAACGCAGACTCAAGAGTAAGCGCCGCGCAGCAGAAAAGAAGCAGCGCCGCAGGAAAGCGCCGGAAGACTAGACCCGGATCCACCCCATCGAAGCCGGATCTGACGAGTTCTCGATGAAGACCGGATCGCTGGTTGTCCACAAAGCGCTTCGAGGCAATCGAAGCGCGCAAACCCAGCGCCGACAAGGCTTTGCGCGAAGCGATCCGCAGGCGTTGGCGATGATCTGCACATTCATGGAATCGAAGACCATCGCTCGGTTGCACATTCTGGTCGGATTATGTTAGGATGCCGTCGGTATCGGCCGCACCGTCCCGCGCATTCCCATGCGCTCATTCGGAGGACTGCGTCATGCCAGCGTCCGCCACCACGCCGTCTCGTCCCGCAAAGCCAACAACCAACCATCCTGCTCAGGGTCGAACCGCCGCGGCGGCTTCGCGTCCGGCCGGCCGCGGCGCGAGCCGCTCGGGCTCGGGCGCCGGCCCCACCCGCTCCCCCCGCGCCCCCGGCGGCGAGCCCGTCAAGACATGGGTCTTCGATTCCGTCGGCGACCGCAAGTACGCCATCCAGATCCGCAAGGCTTCCAACGGCAACCCCTGTGTCAGGATCGTCGAAGGCGTCCCCCAGGCCACCGGCGAATACCGCAAGTTCAACGTCACCGTCTGGTCCGAAGACTTCGACGCGTTCTTCAGGATGTTCGACGACGTGCGGGCGTTCATCCGCGACAACGACATCAAGACGCCCAAAGGCCACAAGTACGTTCCAGGAAAGCCGCGCAGCGGTCCGCCCCAGGCGCCCCGCCGGCAGGGCGACTTCAAGTCGCCCTGAGGTCTGCTGAAGGCGCGCATGAAGCTCACCTGAGCTGCACGTTCCCCGAACCCTTGACCACTTCGCCGATGATGCGCGCATCCTCGCCGTACTTGTGCAGGCGCCGCACGACGGCGTCGGCGAACGTCGGGCGGACGATCAGCACGTAGCCGATGCCCATGTTGAACACGCGGAACATCTCGTCGCGCTCGACGTTGCCGTGCTGTTGCAGGAAGTCGAAGATCGGCGGGATGGTCCATGACTTCAGTTCGATGCGGGCATCGGTGTCGTCGGCCAGCGCGCGGTTGACATTGCCCGGCAGGCCCCCCCCCGTGATGTGCGCCATGCCGCTGACGATGCGCTTCACGCGATACTGGCGCAGCAGTTTGACGATGGGCTTGGCGTAGATGCGCGTGGGTTCGAGCAGGACTTCGCCGAGCGTTCGCGTGACGTTTCCGTCGCCGGCGTCTTTATAGACGCGGTCGAGCTGGAGTTTCGCGGTGGCAATGATCTTGCGGACGAGGCTGTAGCCGTTGGAGTGCACGCCGCTGCTGGCCAGCCCGATGATGACGTCGCCCCTTTCGACGCGCATGGGATCGACGACGCGCGAGAGTTCGACGACGCCGACGGCGAAGCCGGCGATGTCGAAGTCGCCTTGCTTGTAGATGTCGGGCATTTCCGCGCACTCGCCGCCGAGGAGCGCGCAGCCGGCGATCTCGCAGCCCTTCGCGACGCCGCCGATGATTGATGCGATCACTTCCGGATCGACCTTGTTCAGGCCGAGGTAATCGAGGAAGAACAGCGGCTCGGCGCCCTGGACGATCAGGTCGTTGACGTTCATCGCCACGCAGTCGATGCCGACGGTGTCGATGACGCCCATTTCGATGGCGAGCAGCACTTTCGTGCCCACTCCGTCGGTGCACCCGACGAGCACCGGGTCGCGGTAATTGTGCTGAAAGAGCTGCTCGTTGAAATCCAGGCGAAGCATCCCCGCGAAGCCGCCGTGGCGCCCGAGCACGCGCGGCCCGTGCGTGCGGCGGAGAATGGGCCTGATCAGATCGACGACGCGATCGCCGGCGTCGATATTCACCCCCGCCGCGGCGTAGGTGAGCGGCGCCTTCGATCGTGTCGGTTTCTTCGAAGAAGAGCGAGCCATGCGCGCATAATACGAGAACAGCGTGAACGCCGGTCCTGAGTCCGCGAAGGTCCGGGTTTGCATCGATTCGTGCACGCTCGCTCTGCGCCGACCCGGACCTTCGTCGAAGACTCGTCAGGTCCGGCGTGAGCGAACGCGCGGCGCGCGATCCAGCGCTCTGTTATACTCTCCGAGCCATGTCCATCCTCATCGACGGCAACACGAAGGTCATCTGCCAGGGCATCACCGGGTCCGCGGGGGCCTTCCACACGAAGGGTTGTCTTGACTACGGCACGAACATGGCCGGCGGCGTCACGCCCGGCAAGGGCGGCCAGAACGACCCCAACGGCCTGCCCATCTTCGACACCGTCCGCGACGCGGTGGACGCCACCGCCGCCGACGCGACGATGATCTTCGTGCCCCCCCCCTTCGCCGCCGACTCGATCCTCGAAGCCGCCGACGCCGGCATCGCGCTCATCGTCGCCGTCACCGAAGGCATTCCCGTGCAGGACATGATCCGCACGTGCGCCGCGCTCAATGAGTATCCCGAATCACGCCTCATCGGCCCCAACTGCCCCGGCGCCATCACGCCTG
>CAZLDF010000519.1:0-4382 GCA_964558095.1 uncultured Isosphaeraceae bacterium
TGATTGCTGGTGACCCGCCGAGGTTGTTCGGCCGCGGCGCGTTCGATCGCGATCGCGAGCACCGCCACCCCCGCCGCCGCCGCGCTGCGCTGCGGCTTCGCGGTCGGGCATCGCCGGCCGCGCGGAGTGCGTCGGCGGCCGCTCGAACTCGCGGGGGAGCTCATCGCCGTTGACCGAGATCGGGCTGCGCGTCAATCGCTCGATCGCCCGAAGGTGCGCCCGTTCGTCGGGGTCGCAGAAGGAAATCGCGGCGCCGGAAGCGCCGGCCCTGGCGGTGCGCCCGATGCGGTGGACATAGGTTTCAGGAATGTTGGGCAGGTCGAAGTTGATGACGTGGGTGATTTCCTCGACGTCGATGCCGCGCGAGGCGATGTCGGTGGCGACGAGCACGCCGATCGTGCCGTTCTTGAACCCGTCGAGCGCGCGTGTTCGCGCGTTCTGGGCCTTGTTGCCGTGGATCGCCTGCGCTTCGATGCCAGCGCGGCGAAGGCCGCGAACGACCTTGTCGGCCCCGTGCTTGGTGCGCGTGAACACCAGCGTGCGGTCCATCTCGCTGTGCTTGAGCAGATGTTCGAGCAGCGCGGGCTTGTCCTTCTTCGCGACGTGATACACCGACTGCGCGATCGTCTTCACCGTCGATGCCACCGGGTCCACCTGCACGCTCGCGGGCTTGTGCAGGATCGAGCCCGCCAGCCGTCGGATGTCGTCGGGCATCGTCGCCGAGAACAACAGGTTCTGCCGCTTCTGCGGCAATCGCGCGACGATCTTGCGGATGTCGTGGATGAAGCCCATGTCGAGCATGCGATCGGCTTCATCGAGCACGAAGATTTCGATGGAGTTGAGGTCGATGTGGCGCTGGTTCATCAGGTCCATGAGGCGGCCTGGCGTGGCGATGAGGACATCGACGCCGCCCTGCAGCGCGCGGACCTGCGGGTTCTGATTGACCCCGCCGAAGACCACGGCGTGCTTCAGCGGCAGGTTCGCGCCATAGACGCGGAAGCTCTCGCCGATCTGCGAAGCAAGTTCGCGCGTCGGGCAGAGGATGAGCGCGCGAATCGCGCGAGAACCGCGAGAGGCTCGACCGGCGGGGTGTGCATGCGCGACGTTCGACGCCGCCATCTCCCGCTTGCGGCTTAGCACATCAAGAATCGGCAGCGCGAACGCCGCCGTCTTGCCCGTGCCCGTCTGGGCGCAGCCCAGCACATCGCGGCCGGCGAGGATCGTGGGAATGGTTTGTTTCTGAATGGGAGTGGGCGTGCGATAGCCTTCAGCGGCGACCGCGCGCACGATGGGCTCGATGAGCCCGAGTTCTGCAAAATGCATGGTTCGGTGTGCTCTACAAATTCCGGAGAAATAGGGCTTCCGGCGGCCCTGACCCGGAATCTGACTGGACGCACAGTCGCGCCCCAAAGAAAGCACCGGTTCAAAAGGATTGTTCCGATGGTCTATCGACCACCAGACTGCCATGACATTAGGCGCGCTGAACCAGGAAGTCCACAAACGCGATGCGGACGCGGTTTAGTGCTCATGCGCTGCATCTTCCGGCAGCATGTAGAACCCGCCGCCGGCGTCGCGCAGCTTGCCTTCGGCCACGAGCGCTTCCCACACCGCATCGTCGAATTCGCGCGGCGGGAGGATCGCCTGGAAGTCCGCCTTGCGGCCGCCCGTCAGCGCCCGCGCGCTCAGCTTCGACTCGTGATCGAGCTTGACGAGCTTCAGCCGACGACGAAACGCCTTCATCGCTTCCTTGAGGACCTCCGCGTCGATCGTCGTCTCAGCCATCGGGCCGCCCACTTCAGTGGGCAGAGCAGCCGCGCGCGTCGCGCCATCGCCTCCTGGTCCAACCGCGCCGCGCAGCTCCGCGATCGCCCGTCGCAGCAGCGCGACATCGCGCGAGCCGACGATTCGCATCGCCTGGCGATTATCCACCGGCGACTTCAACAGCAGCTTGTGCACCGCGCCCCAGATCGGGCCGGCGGCCGGTCCACTCGCCGATTCGATCTCGCCCGCCTTCGCCTCGAGTTCCGCGAGCAGCTTCTCCAATTGTGCCGGCGTCAGGTGCGTCACTGGTCACAGCGTAGATCGAATTCAGGGTTTCTGCCCGACGGGCAAGCCGCGCATCGCGGTTCGCGCACTTCTTCCGGCCTGGCGGCCGGGGCTTCACATGATCGCGCCCTGCTCGACCCGTCCGCGAAGCGCGCTATGATCTCCGCTCGAATTGACCGAAAACACGCCCATGCTCCACCCCGCCGATCCAAACCTTCGCAACGTCGCGATCATCGCGCATGTCGATCACGGCAAGACGACCCTGGTCGATGCCATGCTGCGCCTTTGCGGGGCGCTTTCCCGCGGGAGCCAAGACACCGAGTGCGTCCTCGATTCCAACCCCATCGAGCGCGAGCGCGGCATCACGATCTTCTCCAAGAACTGTGCCGTCACCTATCGGCCGCAGGACGGGCCGCACGCGGGCGAAACCTATCGCATCAACGTCATCGACACGCCCGGCCACGCCGATTTCGGCGGCGAGGTCGAGCGGGTGCTCAAGATGGCCGACGGCGCGCTGCTGCTGGTCGATGCCTTCGAAGGCCCCATGCCGCAAACGCGCTTCGTGCTCGGCAAGGCGATGCAGCTCGACCTGCCCATCATCCTCGTCGTCAACAAGTGCGACAAGCCCAATGCCCGGCCGGACGAAGTCGTCACCGAAGTCTTCGATCTGCTCGTCGCGCTCGACGCCACCGATGAGCGGCTGGATTTCCCCGTCGTGTACGCCTCCGGTCGCGACGGGTGGGCGTCGCTGGACTCCAAGCAGCACGGCGACAACGTCCAGCCGCTGCTCGATGTGATCGTCGAGAAGCTGCCCTCGCCGGTCGGCTACGCCGACGTGCCGCTGCAGATGCTCATCACGACACTGGACTATTCCAGTTACGCCGGGCGGATTGCCATCGGCAAGGTCTTCGCGGGCGCGATCAGTTCCGGCGCGGCTGTGACGGTGTGCCATTCCGACGGCACGAAGCGGCGAAGCAAAGTGCAGAAGCTCTACCGCTTCGAGAACCTCGGCCGCGTGCCGACGGACATCGTCAGCGTCGGCGACCTGTGCGCGGTCGAGGGCATCGGCGACTTCGAGATCGGCGACACCATCGCCTGCCCCAACGACCCCAATCCCATCGCGCGCGTCGCCGTCGATGAACCCACGCTGCACATGGTCTTCCGCATCAACGACTCGCCCTTCGCCGGTCGCGACGGCAAGTTTGTCACCTCGCGCCAAATCGCCGAGCGACTGGATCGCGAGCTGCGTTCGAACCTGGCGCTGCGCGTCGAGCCGGGCGAGTCGTCGGAAGAGTTTCTGGTTTCCGGGCGCGGCCTGCTTCACCTGGGCATTCTGCTGGAGAACATGCGGCGCGAAGGGTATGAACTTTCCGTCGGTCGGCCGGAAGTGATCGAGCGCGAGATCGACGGCGTGCTGTGCGAGCCGATCGAGCTGCTCACCGTCGATGTCGCGGAAGCGACCGTCGGCCCGGTGCTCGAACTGCTGGGCTCGCGCGCGGGCGAAATCCGCTCGCTCGACCATCGCGGCGACCGCATGCACATCGAATGCGAAATTCCCGCGCGCAGCCTCATCGGCCTGCGCAGCAGAATGCTCACCGCCACCGGCGGCGAAGCGGTGATGCACCACTCGTTTCAGCGGTACGCGCCCAAGCGCGGCCTCGATTACCGCCGGCAGAACGGCGTGATGGTCGCGATGGAAGCCGGCCGGGCGACGACCTTCTCCATGCTCAACCTGTGTGAGCGCGGCGTCCTGTTCGTTCAGCCCGGCGACGACATCTACTGCGGGCAGATCGTCGGCGAAAACAGCCGCGAGAACGACCTCAACGTCAACGTCGTCAAGGCCAAGGCGATGACCAACATGCGCGAAGCCAACAAGGAAGCGACAGTGGTGCTCAAGGCTTCGCGGACGTTCTCGCTTGAAACCGCACTCGAATACATCGAGGCCGACGAATACGTCGAAATCACGCCTCGATCCATCCGATTGCGCAAGCGATTCCTGAATGAGACCGAGCGCAAGCGGCGTGAGCGATCGGAGAAGTCGCGCGCGGTGGCGGCATCAGCAGTGGCACAAGCATCTCGCTAACCAGTGGCACAGGCGTCTCGCCGGTGATCGACAATCGCGGCTCGATGCCGCGATTGTCGATTGGGGCGTGCAAGGGCGCAGCAGCCGACGGTGAACAATGTGCCACTTCCGCACTTGCCGGTCGCCATCGATTCTTCGGCCATTGAGGCCGAAGAATCGATCACGGGCGAGACGGCCGTGCCACTACAAACGACAGGCGAGACGCCTGTGCCACTGGTTAGCGAGATGCTTGTGCCACTGCTGATGCCGCCAC
>CAZLDF010000520.1:0-3276 GCA_964558095.1 uncultured Isosphaeraceae bacterium
GCGGCGCGGTCGCGGCGGGGCTGCGCGATCTCGGCCTGACCAGCCGCCCGACCGACTTGCCCAGCCTCCAGGCCGCCGCGGCGGTGGGTCAGGCGCAGCTCATGGAGCTGTATCGCCGGCATTTTGCCGAGCACGGAATCGCCGCCGCCCAGGTGCTGCTTACGCATCCCGATCTGCGATCGCGAGAGCGCCAATTGAACGCGCGCAACACGATCAACCGCCTTCTGCAGGCCGGCGTCGTGCCGATCGTCAATGAGAACGACACCGTAGCCGTCGATGAAATCCGCGTGGGCGACAACGACATTCTCTCCGCGCTCGTGGCGACGATGCTTCACGCCGACGTGCTCATTCTGCTGACCAGCTCGCAGGGTGTGCACATGCCCGCAGCGGACGGAAGCGCGGGTGAAGGCGGCGAAATCGTGCGCACCATCGAGCGCGTCGATGATCGCATTTACGCTCTGGTCGGCGCATCGAAAACGCGAATGGGCGTGGGCGGCATGCGGACCAAGATTCAGGCCGCCGACATGGTCGCGCGCTGCGGCGAACGGGCCATCATCGCGCCGGCGCGCGCCGACGACGTGCTGCCGCGGCTGTTCGCCGGCGAAGCCCAGGGCACGCAGTTCCTGCCCCGCGCCCAGAAGCTCCAGGGACGCAAGCGATGGATCGCGTTCTTCGACCGGCCGCGCGGCACGCTGGTCGTCGATGACGGCGCCGCACGCGCGCTTCTCACCGACGGCCGCAGCCTGCTCGCCATCGGCATCCGGTCCGTGGACGGCTTGTTCCAGCGCGGCGATCCCGTCCGCATCGTCGATGCCGCCGACCGCGAGATCGCACGCGGCCTGGTGAACTTCGCCGTCGATGACGTTCGCAAGATCGCCGGCCGTCCGTCGAAAGAGTTCGCCGCGATCCTCGGCGCTTGTGAGTATCGCGAAGTCGTCCACCGCGACAACCTCGTACTGGCGTGAACAGTTGCGATTCATTCGAGGCGCTTGGGTGCCGTGGTCTGACGAGTCTTCGAGGTCGAAGATCCGCCGTGGCGGGAAGGCCACGCAGTGCCGTCGGTTGCGAACATTCTCATCTGCACGCTCCTCGTGGCCTGCGCTCGTCGCCGCGGCGACTCGCTCCGACCAGGGCACCTACTCGGCTGGAACCTGAAACCGCTCCAACCCGGCGGTCGCGACAGCCGGCTTATCGGCCCGCGCCGCGCAAATTGTGCGCTGCGAACCGAACACGAAGCGGTTTCAGTGCAGCATTCCACGCGTGGGGCCGATAAGCAGAGCGGACCTTTGTCCCATGGTTCTGGCGCGGGTTCGACCTGATGAACGAGCACCCTCGTGGCGATGCTGATCGGAGCGGCGCAGGCGACGACCCCCGCGGGGCGCATTCGCCGAACGCGCCGTCCACAGAACGCGACGAGCGGTCGCGACTCGACAATGCCCTGGCGTCCGAAATCGAAGCGATCACCGACGAGATCCACGGCCTCGGCGGCGACGACGATGTCCTCAACCGCCTCGCCGGCGAAGGTCGCGAACCCGACGCCGAACTCGCCCACATCACCCGAACGCTCGACGACTTGCTCGAAGCAGCCGCGCCGGACGAACTGACCGGCGTGCAGCGCGAGATCGACGAACTGCGCGACGCCGCGGCGGAAATCGAGTCCCTCGCCCAGGGCGCTGCTGGTCACGCGCCCCAACCCGACGAGCCGGCGGCGCTCGAATCGATCCTCGACGGCGTGTTCGAGGATGCCGCGGTGGTGCTCGGCACGGTCGAAACCACCCGCATCGAAAGCACCGCGGCACAGATTCTGCCGCCCGGCGCCTCGCCGAACCAGTCGCCGCCGGTGCCCGCCGCGTCGCCTGCGCCCGCGCCGGCATCGCCGCAGGGCGAGCAAAGCGGAGCGGACGCGGAAAACGCCAGCCAATTGGCGAGCATCGACGCCTCGATGGCCGCGGAACTCGACGCCGTGCTTGAAGGTGGCTTCGAGACCGTCGATGAGGTGCTCAACGTCGTCTTCGAGGCGCAGGCGACGGTCGTCGGCGAGGTCTCGCAGCCGACCGACGCCATTTCGGAACTTCAAGCCGCGCCCGCCGCGATGACGGCTCCGCCTCAACAAGATGAGCCTTCGCCCGCGATCGTCGAATCGCCCGCGCCTGCAATCGCAGCAGCGCCTGCGCCCGGCAAGACGCCTGCGCCTTCGCCGCCGCCCCCCCCCCCTGGCGCGCAAGACGCGATCGTCGCCGCGGCGATGGACGCCGCTCGCTCCGACGCAGCGCCACCAAGCGCCAAGCGGCGGTCGGCACCGACGCGCGGCGAGCGCAGCGAAGCAGATGAACCCGACGGGTCGCAAGAAGAATCGCATGCAAGCGTCCAAGCCATCGTCGTCCGCCGCCCCGTGCGCGAGTACCTGACCCGGCTCGAACCCGTTGCGCGGCTGGTGCTGTCGCAACTGAACTATCCCCTGCGCCTGCTTCCCCGCCGCGCTCGCACGGTGGTGGACTTCATCGCCCTGACGCTGATCTTCTGGGTGCCCATCGTCTGGATCGTTGCGCTGTTCATCATGTGACTTGACGGACCAATCAGTGGCACGGCCGTCCCGGCCGTGAGTCGAGCATTCAGTGGCATGGCCGTCTCGGCCGCGAGTCATCCGGCGTCGAAGCACTTGGGTCTTCATATCGACGAACATTGATGATTTGCGCGCCTCGCGGCGCAACGGCGGCCTCGGTCGATCGAATGAAGCCTTGATTCCAGGCTCCCAGGGCCGCTTTTCACCTTCATATCGACGAACATTGATGATTTGCGCATTTCACACCGCGCTTCGAGCGACAGCAGAAACTGTTAAGCTGGGTTGTCATCGAGCGGAGCCCCCGTGTTACTTTGTGCGCGCTTTTTGAGGCGGAGGCGAAATTGGCGCGCAAACGTGACGCTCGTGCGCGCGGTCTGGCACGGCGTTTGGAACGGGGGCGGCGGGATGACCACAGAGCACACAGAGAACACAGAGGGATCCGGTTTGGCGATGGATTCAGTTTTGACATTCTGACATCTTGGCGTTTGGACATTTGGACAGTCGCAGCGCATGGCCCACCACCACCCCGTTCGCCTCCGTGTGCGGCGCGTGCTGTCAAGAAGTTTCTCCAACCAGCGTCACGTTTGTGCGCAAATCCGCTTTCGCGGAGGGGGTTTAGTTTCGCACAAATGTGACGTTTCGCATTTTGTTCGCGGATGTTTCGCGGTTTGTTCTTGACACGAGGCACGGAGAAGATTCACCACAGAGCACAC